>CAYRWC010000001.1:0-28339 GCA_964427795.1 uncultured Oscillospiraceae bacterium
GCCCTCGCGGTTTTCAATTTTGGCGATGATATGGATATCCTCGCCATGATAGCGTTCCAGTGTTTTGCGAATTTCCAGAATATCGGACTGCCGGTGAACAAATGACGCCGCGATAAAATCAAAATCCTGCTCAATGGCGAAGCGGATATCCTCAATATCCTTGCCGGTTAAAGGCGGCAGGTTGATCTGGGCATCGGGCAGATTGATGCTTTTGTGATCGGAGAGCACACCGCCGTTGCGGACTAGACATTGAACGTCCTTGCCGGTGATTGCCGTTACTTCCAACTCGATAAGGCCGTCGTCGATCAGAATATGCGATCCGCGATGCAAATCCGTATGGATATTGGCGTAGGATACGGGGATCAGCTGATCGCCGCCCGGTTCTTCACCGGCTCTGACCGTTACGTTGCTGCCTTCAAGCAGCCGGATTTGCCCTTTTTCAAAGATGCCGGTTCGGATTTCCGGCCCTTTGGTATCCAGTAATAAAGCTATCGGCAAATTCAATTCGCCGCGCAGCTGCTTAATCCGGTTGACGCGCGCCAAATGCTCGGCGTGGGTCCCATGCGAAAAGTTCAGACGGGCGACATTCATGCCATGGATCATCAGCTGGCGCAGGACATCATCCTGATCCACAGCCGGTCCCATGGTGCAGATAATTTTTGTTTTTCTAAGCATACCTGACCACCTTTTACTCGCTTTAAGGCGTTTATGAGCTTAGCCGGTCAGATGATAATGCTGTGATCGTCCTGAAGTCCGGCCAAACGCAATTTACCCCCCAGGTAGGATAATACGGCCATGATGGCGAGACGCGTGGTAACCGTATTATTCTTTTGCAGGCTATTGATAAAAGAACGATCCTTATTATCCAGTTCAAGTTCTTGATCCAGGCATTGCAGAATAGTTTCGATAAAGATGCCTTTTTCCTCGGACGAATATTTTTCACCGCCAAGCTCGCTATTGATTATTTTATGCATTTCATGCATATTACTCTGCTCGGCCAGCTGTTCGGCGGTGATGTTCTTCCCCAAATAAGTAAGCGTTTCTTTGGAAAACAGCCAGAACTGCGGCAATTGCTTAATCAACGACAGCATGACCTCATTTTCCATGTCCGGCATCATGGTGGTGAACCGGACGATCTTGTCATTCAACAGATTCCGCCAGGCATTGATCCCCAGAATCATTTTGATTTGGTTTTCCGACTTGTATATCATAGCTATCGCTCCTCATATCGTTATGCGAGTATTTTATCTCAAATCCGGGCCGGTAGCAATTTACATTCGTCATTAACATCGAAAGAACTGCCTATAACTGCCCGACCGCTCTCCGGCCGGAATGGGATAATCCTTTTTACAATTATTTTTGACATTGCCATTATCTGAGCAGGCCGATATAATAAACACGAAGCCGCGACTTCCAATTCTTCTGAAAGGGGGCGATTGTTTTGGCAAAAATTGATTATGAGGTGGGTAACACCTGAATCAACCGATGAGCGGGCCTGAATTCGATTAAACTTGATTCTTATATAGCCCAACCGACATCAGATTACTGGTGATATAAGAATTTAGGGAGATCGGATTCAAGTCCGCCATCCTTGTCGTAAACCCTCTGTATTCTGTTGCTTCCATAATCCTTGAAGCAATAGCGTTAACACCGTGGGTAAGCCGACGGTGTTTTTGTATAACCAGAAGAAATTGGAGATGGAAATGGATTATACGAATGCAAGCCATGTATTACCGGAAGAATTGATCCGGGCTATTCAACAATATGTTGACGGCGGTTTGGTCTATATACCCCGACGAGCCGACAATCGTCTGCGCTGGGGATCAAACAGCGGCAGCCGGGAGGCTTTGTCACGCAGAAATCAAATTATGAATCAGGACTACCATAAAGGGCAGACCATAACCGATTTGGCCGATAAATACCATCTATCGGAAGATAGTGTCCGGAGAATTATCGCGACCGGATCGAGACGTTCAGCACAGTCAATAAAACCAACAGAACAGACGCGATAAAGAGCGCCCAGAGACCGGCGACGATGCCGCTGCTGTTGGCAAATATTCCGGCAATCAGCGGCATGACGGTCGCACCTAATCCGCCTAACGACATCATCAAGCCGCTGGCAACGCTGGATTCGGCTACCAACGGTCCGGCGTTGGTTACGACCATGCCGTAAACGCCGGACATAGACAGACCCAGGAGAACAACGGCTATGATGAGCAGAGCGGGATGGCTGGACACGATCAACAAAAGAGCCGCGATGCTGATGCCGATTGCTTCGACCATGAGAAAAGGCGCTTTTTTAAGTTTGCTTCCGTATAAAAAGATCGAGATACGGCCGACGATAATGGCAATCCAAAGGCATGAAAGCATGGATTGAGCCAATGAAGGCGCAAAGCTCCGCCAGGTGGACAGATAGGTTACCAGCCAGCCGCTGAAGCCGGTTTCGACGCCGACATAAGTGAAAAGCATCACCATATACAGGTAAAGCCGCCATTCTTTGAGAAACTTCAATGACACCGGCTTTTTCTGTCCCGTTGGCCGGGATGATTCCTGAATCGGCATGAACAAAGTAACAAAGAAGAGAATGAAAGCCATCAAGGCGACTAAAGCAGCCGGCCACTGCCAGCTGATATTCAAACGGACGGACAGCGCGACTAATAATGGAGCTATGAAAGCGCCGATCGAGAAACACGTATGAACCAAACTGATTTTACTGCTGTCGCCGTTTGTCGCCCGGACGACCAAAAAATTGATCATATTATTGGAACTGCCCCAGGCTAACCCGGTAATAAACAAAACGCAGTAAAGCAAAGGAAGAGGCGGCGTCAAAGCTATACCGGCAAAACCCAGACAAAAACCGGCTGCCGTGATCAACAGGGTTTTCTTTCTGCCGATCCAGACCGAAAGCGGACCGCTGAGAAAATTCGATAAAAGACTGCCGACAGCTTGAATGGAAAGCAATACACCACCTTCATCATAACTAAGCTGATAATCGCGCATCAGATAGACGAGCAGGGAACTGGTCATCAGCACCATAGCGCCATTAACCAGAAAAAAATACATGCAACCGAGTAAAAATCTTTTGTTGACCGGACTTTGAGTCATATGCTGCCTCCAGGATGATGAACTGAACTGTGCCAGTATAGCATATATTTTCTGCTTTTTTCTTGTCAGAACGGGAAAATTCCTTGATAATGGTCCTGATACCTGAATGAACGTCTTGTCCGGACGGCAATTCAGATGAAGGAGGTAATCATGAAAAAAGAAACGATTCGGTTAATCCGCCTGATCGGCTTGGTTGTAGTAGTCATTTTGCTTATTCTGATCGGCAAAAGCAGTGTTTTTACCGTTAAGGAAAGCGAACAGGCTGTCATAACGACCTTCGGCAAGTACACCAAAACCGTTGAAGCCGGACTGCACGGCAAATTGCCCTGGCCGATTCAATCGGCAATCGTTCTCCCGGTCAATTTAACACAAAAAATCGAATTGGGTTACGGCAGTTCCTCGGATGGATCGTATTACAGCATACCGGAAGAGAGCATGATGATAACCGGCGATATGAATATCGTCAATATCGATTTCTTTGTCGAATGGAAAATCAGCGATCCGTTTAAATACCTGTATGCGACAGAAGATCCCAACGCTGTCTTAAAAAACATGATTCAAAGCACAGTCCGCTCTGTTGTCGGGACGAAAAGCATTGATGACGTTCTGACAACTGGAAAAATCCAAATCCAAGCCGATGTCAAAGAGATGCTAAAAGAGCGCTTGAGCGAACAGGATATCGGTTTAATGCTGGTCGATGTCAAAGTCAACGATTCCGAGCCGCCGACAGAGGATGTCGCCAAAGCTTTCCGGGATGTTGAAACAGCCAAGCAGCAGAAAGCAACCGCTCTCAATCAGGCTATGGAATATAAGAACAGTAAAATCCCGCAGGCGAATGCGGAAGCTGATAAAATCATCAAAGACGCGGAAGCGGAAAAACAAAGTAAGATCAACGAAGCTGTCGGCGAACGGGACCGGTTTTTATCCATGTATAACGAGTATGTCAGCTTCCCGGAAATAACGCGGGAGCGCATGTATTTGGAAACACTGGAGAAAATCCTGCCGGGCATCCAGGTTTATCTGGACGACGGAACAGGCGTGCAGAAGCTGCTGCCTTTGGAGCCTCTGACTCAAAGCAGCACCGCGGCAGCACAGCCGACAGACGCATCATCCGCTGATGATGCCGCCGGAAATTGAACAAGGAGGGCAACACGATGAAAAAGTGGATTATCACAGCGGCTGTCGCTTTACTGGTTGTCATTTTGCTCAGCACCTCCCTTTATACGGTCCATGAAGGCGAGTATGTCTATCTGACTCAATTCGGTGCCATCCAAAATATCAAGACCGATGCAGGGCTGCATATTAAAGTTCCGTTTATCCAGGATGTCAACCATCTGACAAAAAAGCAGATGATTTATGATGTCAAACCGTCGGAAGTTTTAACGGCCGATAAAAAGGCCATGATCGTCGATAGTTATTCAATTTGGCAGATCAGCGACGTGACGACCTTTATCCGGACGGTCAACAATGTGCCGGAAATGCAAAAGCGCATTGATGCCAGCGCGTACAGCGTCATAAAAAATGTAATGGGGCAGATGCAGCAAAGCGATATCATTGCAGACGGCTCAGACAGTAGAACTTCTTTGAATAAACAGATAACCGAGCAGGTCGCGGCAAATTTGAAAGATTATGGTGTGGCGATCGTCACCGTTGAAATCAAGCGTTTCGATCTGCCTGAAGACAACACCACAGCCGTTTATGACCGGATGATTTCCGAACGTTCACAGATGGCCGCTTCCTACAAAGCGGACGGCGATTACGAGGCAGCAAAAATCCGCAATGAAACCGATAAGGAAGTCAACATTATACTCGGCGAAGCCCAGGCGCAAGCCAGCAAGCTGCAGGGCGAAGGTGAAGAAGAGTATATGAAGACGCTGAAAGAATTGTATAATGATCCTCAGAAAGCAGATTTCTATCTTTTTGTCCGTGAACTGGAAGCTCTGGAAAAATCCCTGCAAGGCAAAAAAACGGTGATTTTGGGCGCCGATTCGCCTATAGCGAAAATTTTAAATCAGATCGATTGAGTTACGGATGCTCATCGCCTGCGGGAGGCGCGGCCGGGTAAAAATAGGCGGCCGCCCCGCCCAGACGGGATGTTTGATACCAGAGCCCCAGATTGATCAGTTTACGTTCGCCGCTGTCAGATACGTCGCTCCAGATAGTTTGATCGGCATATTCGTAAAGGGCGACCAGCGTGATCCAGTGCCAGCTGTCCAGATTCTCCAATCTTCCATTGGAGAGATTGAGAAAAGCTACCGGACTGTCCATATTCAAACCTTCGGCAATGAATTGGACAAAGGATGCTAACGGTTTACGATGATTCATCTGTCCGGGCACGGGAAAAACCGCCGATTCAAGGGCAATCGCGTAGGAATCGGCAAATCGGGTAACCCCACTGGTCAGCATGGACGCTTCATTAACCCCCATGCGGCCTGGTGTTACATAGTGCCAGATCTTTTCCATAAATAATGTGAAATTGACCTGGTCATGATTTTGCTCGATAAGCGGGTAGAGCGGCCGGTAAAACGGTTGGCTGCGAGCTAAATAGAGCAGCATTGTCGCCGAGGTGCAAGGCCCGCATCCGGCCTGACGCTGCCAGGCTTCGCTGTACCAGTCCTGATCGCAGCCAAAGGATGAAGCGTCATCGGATTGACGCATAGGAATATTCATCAGTTCGGGTTGTGATAAGCCGGCAAGACAATGGGCTTTTTCCGGATCAAGCCCGGAACCCGGCCAAGGATTTTGCTTCACGTTTCTCACCTCAGAAAACAGTATATCATGTCCGCTGAACGGAGGCATGGCTATAATGGAAATGACAATGATGCAGGTTATGGATAACCGCGGTACGGTGGAAAACCGGCTGTCGGTCTTCCTATAAAGTAATGCGCTTGTTTTATGCCATTGAACTGGATGAATCGACCCGGTCTGCTATCGGACAGGCCAGAATGTCACTGCTGGAAAGGGCACGGGCGGGTAAATGGACAAGACCGGCTAATTATCATCTGACTCTGCAGTTTCTCGGAGAATGTGATCCCGGTCAACTTCCTATTTTGCACGATATTCTATACCGTACAGCCGCGCTTCAGCAGCCGTTCTGGCTGACGTTTCAGAAATGGGGCGCATTTGGCAGGCATCAGGAAATTGTCTGGCTGGGTGTGAATCATGAACCGGCTCTTGATTTTTTATATGGCAATTTAAATAGAATGCTGCGGGAAAATGGTTGTCCTCATGAAGACCGGCCTTACTACCCGCACATGACTTTGGGCCGTCAGGTCCGTTTGGCAGACGACACTTTAAAAAATCTGCCGGATTTTTCTGTCCGTATGTTGGCTGATCATCTGGCTTTAATGGAAAGCACCCGCTTGGATGGCCAACTGGTTTATCGGGCTCTATATCGTGAACCATTAAACATGACAATACATAACAAATAAAAAACTGGACATGGCGCCAGACCTGTGATATAAGAAAGGCAGAGTTGGTTATGCTTTTCTTGTTTGCATTATCTATTAAATGTCATGACAAAGCGGACATGATGCATACGAAAAGCTAAAACAAGCCTTTCACCACATTTTGCCGATTTCGGCAATTAAGAAGAGGCGCCAAGATGATCATCGACCGCCAATCCTCGATTCCTATATATCAGCAAATCCAGCATATTCTGGAGCAAGCGGTCTTATCCGGTGAATATCAGGCCGGCAGTCTGCTGCCGACCGAAGCCGCCTTATGCGGGCAATACGGCATCAGCCGTTATCCGCTTCGTCAGGCTATGGCCAATTTAGTGCGGGCCGGTCTTTTAGAACGGACACGCGGTAAAGGTACATATGTACGGACAAATAAGCCGAATGAACAATCCACGCAAGCAGAACAACAGCAGAACCAGACAGAAACCAAGTCGGTAACTGGCGGCAAACCGTTGATTGCTTTGGTCATACCAGGATTACACGGCGATTATCCTCGGGATATAGCCAGCGGATTTTTGCAATCGGCTGCCGCTCAGGACTTTGCTGCTATCGTTGCAGTCAGCCGCGATAAGGATGAAGAAATCAACTGTTTGGAACGATGTGTCCGGGCCGGTGTCGCCGGCTTGGCCATATTCCCGCACGATGGGCATGTTGGCGGCATATTAGCCGGCTTTCAGGCGAAAGGCGTATATATCGCTTTGATCGACCGCAGTATTGAGCTGCCGCGGTTTGATTTAATTGCGTCGGACAATATCGGCGGCGGTTTTATGGCCGCCCGCCATTTGCATCAGTGCGGTTTTACAAAAGCTGCTTTCATTTCCGACAGCTGGCCGGTTTCATCGGTTCAGGAACGCTTGCAGGGATTTCGCCGCGGCATGGAGCAGTACGGGCTCAGCTGGCTGAATCCGCTGCCTGCCGGTTGCGAACCGGCGGTGGATCAGGTCTTTTCATCGGCGCTGTTCATGGAGTATCTGGATTATTGCCGGAATCAGCAGCCTTGGGGGCTTTTTTGTGAGAATGACGGACTGGCGATAAAAATGATGACTCTGTTGAAAGAACGTAATTTTATCATCGGCAAAGATGTCGGTATCATCGGCTTCGATAATGATTCAGCCGGACGTTACAGTGTCCCGGGTTTGACGACGATATCCCAAAACGGCTGGCTGATCGGCGACGCCGCCGCCCGGGCGGTCATCGGCCATATAACCGGCGAAGACAGCCCTTTCAGCCGTCATATTTTACCGACACAGATAATCATCCGTCAATCATGCGGCGAAAGCGGCATGATTTAGTGTTAAACTGCGTGATTTTTTTACATCACGGTCAATCAGGAACAGAGGAAAGAAAGGATGATGATATGGCAGATAATAAGCCGGGTAATTTAAATAATCCAAAGCCGTCGGCTCCGCAGACGCCGCGGCGGCGTATGATCGCCGCGTTGGAAAGACGTCCGGTCGCAGGCCGTGTTCCAACTTTTGAATTGGTCTTTTTCCTGACGATGGAGAAATTCGGCCGGCTGCATCCAAGCCACCGGTTTTACGGCCAGTGGGACCAGATGTCGAAGCGGGAGCAGCAGCTGCATCGAGACGATATGGCTTCACTTTACATTGAAACGGCGGAAGCGTATGGTCATGACGCCATATTTATCCATCCCAATCCCGGTACGAAAATCGAGACCGTCCGTCTGCTGACGCGCATCCGGGAAATGAGCGGCGATCGCTATTTTATCATGAAGCACGGCGATGCGACTTTTTCCATACCGGACGGCAGCCACATGGTTGATTTTGCTTTCAGAATGGCCGACCAACCGGAACAGCTGCACGCCGAAGCGCGAAGTCAGGTCGAACAAGCGCTGGCTGATTCGGCAGAGCTGCAAAAAGAAGGATTGCTGGACGGTTTTGCTTTATGTTCCGATTATTGTTTCAATACGGGGCCGTTTTTGAGCCCGAATCAGTTTGGTGAATTTGTCGCGCCATATCTGGCCCGGCTGATCCAAGGTTATCGCGATCAAGGGTTTTATACAATCAAGCACACGGATGGAAACATTATGCCGATCATCGATCAGCTGGTTCAGGCCAATCCTCATGCGCTGCATTCGCTGGACCCGCAGGCCGGTGTCGACATAGCCGAGGTCAAACGGCTCTACGGCAACAGGATTTGCCTGATCGGCAATGTCAATTGCGGACTTCTGGAAACCGGCACCGATGAGCAAGTCGTCGAATCGGCGCGCTACGCCTTGCGAAACGGCATGCCGGGGTACGGTTACGTTTTTTCAACCAGCAACTGCGTTTATACCGGCATGCCGCTTGAGCGGTACGACCTGATTATAAAAGTACTTAATGAAGAAGGAAGGTACGACAATGATTGATTTAAATCGGCTAAACCGGATGTCTGACGAATATTTGACGGAATGGAATGAACAATACGCGAAACCACAGCGTAATTATTGGGGTCAGCGGACGGTCCTGCAGCTGCGTTACGCCGTTCAGCTGGCCGCCTGCGGCATGGCGCGCGAAGATGACATTGCCGCCGCCCTGACCGCGGCTTGGACCGATTTTCAGAATCAGGGCGCGATAACCCGCGAAACCTGCGCAACAGTAGAGACTCTGCTCCAACCGCTGGCCGCGGCGGCTAAATCAATAACGCTTCTTTGCATCGGTCATGCTCATATCGATATGAACTGGATGTGGTCCTATGATGAAACCGTCTCTGTGACACTGGATACTTTCCGCACCATGCTTGATCTGATGGATGAGTACCCGGATTTTACTTTCGCCCAATCTCAGGCGTCGGTTTATGAGATCGTCGCGAAACATGATCCGGCCATGCTGGAAGAAATAAAAAAACGCATCCGCGAAGGCCGTTGGGAAGTGACGGCTTCAACCTGGGTCGAAGCCGACCGCAATATGCCCAGCGCGGAAAGCATGGCCCGGCATTTCCTGTATACCCGGCAATATCTGGCCGAATTGCTGTCTATCGATCCGTCGACTCTGGATCTGGATTATGAGCCGGATACCTTTGGCCATCATCAGAATGTGCCGGAGGTTCTGGCGGATGCCGGCGTAAAATACTATTATCATTGCCGCGGAGCGGAAGGTCCGCTTCTCTGCCGCTGGCAGGCGCCCTCCGGCCGGTCGGTTATTTCTTATCGGGAACCGCTTTGGTACAACTGGACCATGGACGGACGCTGCGCTATGATCGCGCCGAAGTTTTGCCGGGATTATGGTCTGAATGTGGCGCTGCGGGTTTACGGCGTCGGCGATCACGGCGGCGGACCGACCCGGCGCGACTTGGAAAAAATTATCGATATGAGTAGCTGGCCGATTTTTCCGTACTATACATTCGGCACTTATCATGAATTTTACCGCGCCGCGGAGCAGATCAAAGAGCAATTGCCTGTCGTATCCGGTGAATTGAATTTTATCTTTGATGGCTGCTATACAACGCAAACCAGAATCAAACGGGATAACCGGCTGGGTGAAAACAGCCTGTTCGAAGCCGAAGCAGCCGACGCGATCAGTTCGCTGGTTTTAAAACGACCTTATTCCGGCGCCGACTTCCGGCAGGCTTGGAAAAATATCTTGTTCAACCAATTCCACGACATATTGCCGGGATCGGGGACGGTTGATACCCGGGAGTATGCCCTGGGTCTGTACCAGCAGGCCTTTGCCCTGACCAACAGCCGGCGGACCGCTGCTTTGCGGGCGGTGGCCGATCAAATCGATTCATCGTCGCTGACCGTAACGGAAGATATCAGTCTCAGCCGTTCCGAAGGCGCCGGCGTCGGCTTTCCGACCGCCAGCGGCAGCCTGAGCCGTTATAGCCGTCATGCCGGCCTGCGCCGCCTGTTTATGGTTTGGAATCCGCTGCCCGCCGAACGAACGGAAGCCTGCGAACTGACTATCTGGGACTGGCAGGGCGATGTATCGCGCATGCAGTTCCGGGACAGCCGGGGGAATGTGGTACCGCACCAATTGATCGCCGACGGCGTTCATGAATACTGGGGACACCTTTATCAGACTGTCCTGGTTCAGACGCGCGTGCCGGCAATCGGATATGAAACACTTGCTTTAAGCGAATTGCCGGCGCAGGAACTGCCGGCGGCCGAAATAGGACCGCGTATCATCAGCGAACCGGATTTTACTCTGGAGAACGAGTATTTATCTGTAACCATATCCAGACTGGACGGTACGCTAGTTTCGTTAACCGATAAAGAAACCGGACATGAATATGCCGATCCGCAGGCGCCGCTATCCATTTTCCGCTTGATTGAAGAAGATCCGCAGCAAGGCATGACCGCCTGGGTCGTAGGTCCTTATAAGAAAATCAGTTCTCTTCACCAAGGGGTCCGTTTTACCGGCCGTCAGGCCGGTCCGGTCCGCCAGAGCCTGACCTGGACAACCGAATTCGGGAATCAATCCGAACTGACCGTTACGCTGTCTTTGAACCGGGGTGAACGCCAGCTTCGCCTGGATATAGCGGTGAAATGGCAGGAAATCGGTTCGGCAAAAACCGGAGTGCCGCAATTGAACCTGTTGCTGCCGATTCCGTATGCTTGTCCGTATTTTCAATATGACATACCGATGGGTACCATTAATCGGGAGCCGCATCACTTTGATGTGCCTGCAAGTTCGTACGCCTTCGCGGCCAATCCGTCCGGCCGTTCGCTTATGTTGGTTTCCGACAGCAAATATGGCTTCCGCGGTTCGGAGGATGGTCTGGCCATAACCCTCATCCGCTCCAGCTTCGATCCGGATCCCTGGCCGGAGGTCGGCGCCCACCAGATCCGGCTGGCCATCGCTCTGACCGACGGCGGCCGCGATGCCGAACAATTAGCCCGCGCTTTCTGCCATCCGTTCAGCACCGTAGCCATGCGCAAGCCGCAAACCGGCTGCCTGCCGCTGCATCAATCGCTCTGCAGCCTGATCGACGGTGAGACTTACTTGTCGGCCGTCAAACTTGCCGAAGATGGAAACGCTCTGACCGTCCGGTTGTATTCCCTGAATGAAAAGACCGTCCGGACGACGCTTCGTTTCTGGCAGAAACCGCAGAAAGCCGTCCTGACAGATTTAATGGAACAACCGGTTGAAGGAGCCGATCCGGTTCTGATACAGGATAACGACGTGGTTTTCTCCGTGAAACCTTTCGGCCTGCAAACCGTAAAAATCACTTTCTGAACAGCCGGTTTATTGGACCGGTCCGTTTAAACCGAAAGCGGAGAGAGCGCTGCTCATCCCTAATCTGTCCGCTCCCGCTTCCACAAGCGCGATAGCCTGTTCAGCTGTCCGGATGCCGCCGGCAGCCTTGACCCGGACGGCTGGACCGACATGCCGCCGCAGCAGACGCACATCCTCAGCCGTCGCTCCTCCGCCGGCAAAACCGGTTGATGTTTTAATGAAATCTGCAGCAGCGCGTGTGACGAGGCGGCACAAAGCTATTTTCTGATCATCATTCAGAAGGCAGGCTTCAATGATGACCTTGACGGTGTTTTTACCGGCTAAGGCTTTGATGCCGGCAATTTCGTCATAGACATAATCTACGTCGTCCATCAGCATTCTGCCGATGTTGATGACCATATCCAATTCAGCCGCGCCGTCCTCCAGCGCCCGGCCGGCTTCGGCCAGCTTCGTTTCCTTGCTGTTGTAGCCCAGCGGGAAACCGATGACGGTACATACCGGCACCCTGCCTTGCAGCCGGGCGGCTGCAGCCGCAACATAACAGGGCGGGATGCAGACACTGGCAAAACCGTATAGCAGCGCCTCATCGCAGAGCATTGCGATATCCTGCAGGCGGGCGGTCGGTTTCAGCAGCGTATGGTCGATTTTATTGTACAAAAACGAATAATCCATGATGGCTTACCTCACATTTTTTTATGCTTCCATTAACCAGATGTTATCAGTATACGGAATTGCGGCGTCCAAATCCAGCTGCCGCAATTCCGGATGAAAATACGATTTATGGCAAAGCAAACGGCGGACGTAGATACGGGAATATACGGTTGTACGCGATACATGATCTGTTGCGGCATCTTGACTTTTGCCAAATTTCCTGTATATACTGGTGGCAATAAGAGCCATGAAGGGGAGAGTAGACTGACTGATCCTCCTCCAGAGAGTTTCCAAGGCCGGGATATTCGGCCGCCGCTGCAAGGAAACGCTGGATTAGCAGCCGAACATGACCCCGGAGCTTGACCGGCCGAATCCGCTTTGCGGGTTGAGGTTGATCCGGATGGTGACCGTTACAGCATCAGGGTATAAGCCGGACCTTTGGCGGTCGGCCGTACCTGCGAAGGTTCGATTCGCGAGAATCGGATAAAGCGGAGTGGTACCACGGGATTATAACCCGTCTCCTGCACATTTGTTGCAGGCGGCGGTTTTTTTTCGCCGTCCTGATGAGGAGGCGACCTTTATGCAACCTATTTTTATCGGCGGAGCCTGGCCATATGCCAACGGTTCTCTGCACATCGGCCAGATCGCGGCTTTATTGCCGGGTGATGTTCTGGCGCGATATTTTCGGCAGAAAGGACATCCGGTCCTATATGTGTCCGGCTCCGACTGCCACGGTACGCCGATTGCCGTCCGAGCGGCACGCGAGAATCGGCAGCCCGGCGAAATCGCATCATTTTACCATCAGGAATTCACATCGGTTTTCAGCCGTCTGGGTTTTTCCTACGACTGTTATAGCCGGACGGATCAACCGCAGCATGCCGAATTGGTGCAGAACGTCTTCCTGACCTTGCTGAAAAAAGGTCTTCTGGAAAAAAAGCCGGTCAGCCAGGTTTATTGCAGTCATTGCCGGCGTTTCCTGCCCGACCGGTATGTTGAAGGCCGGTGTCCCCGCTGCGGCGCCCAGGCGCGAGGCGATCAATGCGACGCCTGTACCGCCATTCTCGATCCGCAGGACTTGATCGATCCGCACTGCAAATTATGCGGCCAGCCGACAGTGCTGCGCCGTTCGGATCATTATTTTTTCAGGCTGTCAACCTTTCAGGATGCGCTGACGCATTATCTGGATGAGGTGGAATCCGGCTTCCGGATTAATGCCCGAAATGAAACCAGACGTTATTTGCAGGAAAACCTGCCCGACCGTGCCGCGACCCGAGATCTGGACTGGGGAATTCCGGTTCCGGTACCCGGTTTTTCCGGCAAAAGCATCTATGTCTGGATCGACGCCGTATTGGGCTATCTGTCGGCGAGCCGGCATTGGAGCCAGGAAACGGGCTTGGACTGGCGGCCTTTTTGGACAGAAAACGCTCAAGCCTGGTATGTTCACGGTAAAGATAATATCCCTTTTCACAGCCTGATCCTGCCGGCTTTGCTTGAGGGCTGCGATCCTGGCCTGAAGAAGCCGGATCATCTGTTGTCTTCCGAATATATGACGCTTGAGGGCCGGAAAATCTCAACCAGTCAAAATTGGGCCATATGGGTTCAGGATCTGCTGGATCAGGTTCCGGCTGATTCCATCCGCTATTTTCTGTTATCCAACAATCCGGAAAAACGGGATGCCGATTTCTCTTGGCTTTCTTTTATCAACAGCCATAACGGCGAACTCCTGGGAGCTCTGGGCAATCTCGTCAACCGTACGCTGCAGTTCATCAAAAAATACCGCGACGGCGTGACCCTCAACGAACCTTGCGACCCGGCGATCTGGACGGAAATCGCCGCCAGCTACCGCGATTGCGGCGGGCTTCTGGAACAGGGTGAAATTAAAGCTTCGCTGGAGCGCGCTTTCAAGCTGGTTCGGCAGCTCAACAAATACTTTGACCAGACCAAGCCATGGCTGACCCGCGATGACGATCCCGGCAGCTGCGACCGGGCTCTGGCCACCTGTCTGCACGGACTGGCCAATCTGTCTCAGCTGCTGGCGCCGTTCCTGCCTCATACTTGCCGGAAAATCCGACAGGATCTCCAGCTGCCGGAAGAAGTCGGCTGGGAACCCGTAATTTGTCCGTGCGGCCGGATCCTCGGTGATATCGCGATCCTCTTTCCTCGTCTTGATGCCGGTAAATTTGGCGGCGATGCGCATTTGTGCGATAATAAAGCTGTAGCAGTCAAGTAACTGGTTTCCCGATCCGGCAGGCGGAGGAGCATCATGATGACAGCGAACAGACGGCCATTATGGCGAACATTAATCGGCACCGGTCTTTGCCTGGCTGTTTTGCTGTTATCTGGTTTGAGTGCCGGTTGTCTGTCTGAATGGTCGTATTATTTGAATACCGGCCGGACGGCCTCATCTGTTGAGACAATAGAATCAACGTCGACATGGCCCGGCAGCCAGGCTGAACCGTCAAAAACCGGTTTGATGTCCGACTCGGCGGTATCGTCGGCAATGACGGCATATTCCTCAGCTGCGTCGGCAACCGGCGAATCGTCCGGCTGCGTACCGGCTGATCCGACACGGCTGGACGCCTGTTTTGACGAACAGGCGACGCGGCTGATCCTGCAAGGCTTGCGGCAGCGGATAGACACGATCAAGCTGGATCAGGCTTTTGCGGCTTATCAGATAAGCGAAGATCAGGTTCGGGACGCCATATCGCAGGTGTTCAATCTTTACCAAACGATATGCCGGCAACATCCGGAGTACTTTTATCTGAATGGTTCGGCAGAAGTCCAGTATACCTTGATCCAGGGCTTAAACAGCCGTATCAAGGCGATGAGCCTCAAGCTTGGCTACTGGGACGATCTCGCCGGCTTCGGTCCGGCACAGCTGGAAGACCTGGCCGGCCAGGTCGACCGGGAAGCGGAGAAAATAGCGGGGCAGATTCGCCAAAAGACCGGCGAACCTTGGGAACAGCTATCCTTGCTGCACGATCTGCTGATTCGGCTCATCGCGTACGATCCGGATGCCAGTCAGGCGCATAACCGTGTCGACAGCGCGCTGCTGCAGCATGTGTCCCTATGCCAGGGCTACGCTCAAACCTATCAGTTGATCGGTCAAAAACTCGGTTATGATATCCGGCTGATCAGCGGTGAAGTGGACGGGGAGGGACATGCCTGGAATCTGGTATGCCTGAACGGCGTTTTTTATCATGTTGATGTCACTCATGACGACCCGATACCGGACGGCGGCGCGGACGGCCCACTCCGCCATTGCCATCTTTTCCGCTCGGACGCGCAGATGGCCGTGACGCATCAGTGGGATCCGTCGCAGTATCCGGCTTGTCCGTCGGACGGCGTGTTTTATTATACCGGCAACGGCCTGACTGTGTCGGGACGGGATGAACTGAAACAAAAGCTGGCTGATTTTCTGCGCGACGCGGATTTTTCCGGCGGCAGAACCTGCCGCTTGGAGCTTTTATACGCCGGCGGCGATCTGCCGGACAAGGAGCAGCTGGAAAAAATTCTCAGCGGCGCACTTCAGGAATATGCCTTTTCAGAACCGATATATTACCGTGTAGACAGCAACAAATCCGTTGTGCTGATGGATGTGAGCACCCAGGCCTGAGTCTGGAGGTGAACGAGCCGATGATTTTGTTCGTCCTCAATCCCGGATCGACTTCAACGAAAACGGCTCTGTTTCGGGATGGAAAATGCTTATTCCGGGAAACGGCTTACCATTCGGACCGGCAGATGCAGAAAGCGTCCCGGCTTGCCGACCAGCTGCCGATGCGCCTGATGGCTGTGAAAAAAGCTTATCTGGCGGCACTGAAACAGGAAGGCGTCGGTTCGGCGGAGATCGATGCTTTTGTCGGCCGCGGCGGTTTGCTGCACAGCATGCCCAGCGGTACATACCGGGTCAATCAAGACATGTTGGATGATCTGCACGCCGCGCGCTACGGCGAGCATGCCAGCAATCTGGGCGCCATAATCGCAGCCCGTCTGGCCGAACCACTCGCCAAACCGGCTTTTGTGGTCGATCCTCCGTCGGTTGATGAGATGGACGATCTGGCCCGCTATACCGGTTTGCCGTCGATCCGCCGGCGTTCGGCTTTCCACGCGTTGAACCAGAAAGCGGCGGCCCGTCTGGCGGCCGGCAGGATCGGCCGATCATATCAGGACTGTTCGATGATCGTGGCGCATTTGGGCGGCGGGATTTCTGTCGCGATGCATCAAAACGGCCTTGTGACCGATGTCAACGACGCGTTGGAGGAAGGCCCGTTTTCACCGGAACGGGCCGGTAGTCTGCCTTCCTTGCAGCTGCTGGCCTTAATGTCCGGATCCGGGAAATCGGTTTCAGACATGCGGCGCCTCTTGATTACCCAGAGCGGGCTTTACGCTTATACCGGCACAACGGATTGCCGGGTAGTCGAGGATCTGGCCCAAACCAGAACGGATTATCGCGAACTCCTGGAAGCCATGGCTTATCAGATAGCGAAATCGATCGCCGCTTTGTCCGCCGCCGTATCCGGTCATGTCGATGCGATCGTACTGACCGGAGGTTTGGCTTATAGCCGGTTATTGACGGGCTGGATAAAAGAGCGGATTGATTTTCTCGGGCCTGTT
This sequence comes from uncultured Oscillospiraceae bacterium, assembly GCA_964427795.1. Classification (GTDB taxonomy): domain Bacteria; phylum Bacillota; class Clostridia; order Saccharofermentanales; family UBA5734; genus JAYFQE01. Next base: position 17,009 of record CAYRWC010000001.1, read on the forward strand.
CAGATTATTCCCGGCGAACACGAATTGGAAGCCTTGGCTGCGGGAGCCGAACGGGTGCTGAAGGGGGAGGAAGAACCTCGAATTTACGTTAAGGAGGCATGAGCATGATCAATAGTCTCGGTCAGATCGAAGATCTCGTCCGCGGCCGTCCTCCGGGACGAATCGCCGTGGCGGCGGCTCATGACGACCATGTCTTGCAGTCGGTTTATGAAGTATACCGAAAGGGCTATGCCCATCCGATTCTGATCGGCGATAAAGAGAAAATCCTGCGGCTGGCCGACCAGCTGTCTCTGGATGTTTCGCCTCTGCCGATGATCAAGGAACTGGATGAACGGAGAAGCGCGGATATCGCTGTAAATCTGGTCAATAACGACGAAGCGGACACCATCATGAAAGGACTTCTGCAGACGGCCGATCTGCTTAAGGCCGTACTGGAGCGCGAAAAAGGCTTGCGAGCCAATATGCTGATCAGTCATGTCGGGCTCTATGAAATCGCCGGCTATCCCAAATTGCTTTTCATAACCGATGCCGGAATCAATATTGCTCCGGACTTGAAACAGAAAGTGGAAATCATCCGCAACGCTCTGGATGTGGCTCATGAATTAGGCATTGCCAAACCGAAAATAGCTGTTCTGGCCGCCGTGGAAACCGTCAATCCGGCGATGCCCAGCACGCTGGACGCGGCGGCTCTGGCCAAAATGGCGCAGCGTGGTCAGATAAGGGACTGCCTGATCGACGGCCCGCTGGCTCTGGACAATGCGATTGACCCCGCGGCGGCCGGGCACAAACAGATTGTCAGCGAGGTTGCCGGCGATGCCGACATTCTCTTGGCGCCGGATATCGAAGCCGGCAATATCCTGGTCAAATCGCTGGTCTTTTTATATCATGCCCGTTCCTGCGGCATGATTACCGGCGCCCGCGTGCCCCTGATTGTCACTTCGCGCGCCGACAGCAGCGAAGCCAAGTATTATTCGATTTTGCTGGCTTTAGCCATGCTGCGGCAGCCCGGCGCTGCCGACACGCAGAGAAGGGAGCTGTTGTAAATGGCTGGTGCGAATAAAACCATTATTTCGGTCTGGGTCGAAGATAAACCGGGTATCCTCTGGCATGTCACCCAGTTATTTGGCGAACAAAATTTCAACATCGAAAGCTTGGCTGTCGGCAGTACGGAAAAACCGGGCATTGCCCGCATGACCATCATTGTGGCCGGCGATAACCGTGCCGTGGACGCCGTCCTGAATCAATTGAACCGCATGGCCGATCTGGTCAAGGTCAAACAGATCGACAATGAAGATTCGGTATCCATGGAGCTGGCTTTGGTTATGGTCGACGCTCCGGATGATAAGAAAACCGATATTATTAATCTGGTCAATGTTTTCCGCGCCCGCATTGTCGATGTGGCCAGCCGCTCCATGACTGTAGCGGTTGCCGGCGCGCCGGTCAAGCTTCAGGCCTTGATCGATCTGCTCAGGCCCTTCGGCATCCAGGAAATCGTCCGTTCGGGCACGATTGCCATCGATCGCGGGAATAAAGAACGGCTTTAGCGGATGATCATTCCGCGGGATAGTCGTTGATGATCGTGGCAGTCATGGGCTGCGGCTCTTCATTGATGTAGGCGTGGGGGGCAGACGCGTCGAAAGTCAGGGCGTCGCCGGCTTGCAGGATATGCCGTCTGCCGTTTATGTCCAGGACCAGACTGCCGCTGCCGACCAGGATATATTCTCGGGATTTGTCCGTATGGCCGATCGATGTATAACTTGAATGAGGTTCCATATCGAGCCGGAACAATTCGAAGCTTCTGCGCAGAGCCGTTTGAAAATAGCAGGAAATGCGATATGTGCCGTCTTCGCTGCTTTGTTCCTGCGCATCGGCACGGGTGATAACCTGCGTGTCCGGTTGATGCTCGTCAATCAGCAGGGTATAAGGAACCTGCAATCCTTTGGCGATTTTCCAGATCGTGTTGATCGTCGGATTGGTATCGCCTTTCTCAATCTGCGACAGAATGACTTTACTGACTTGAGCCAGCTCTGCCAGCCGGCTCAGGCTCAGATTGCGTTCCTGACGCAGCCGTTTTAAATTTTCCGCTATATTAGCGCCAATATTCTTCATTTTCGCACCTTTTCATCTGTTGACAGAGATCGCGGTCCCTTGTAAGATAGACACGATCATAAAATATACCGTTACGATCGTTTACTATATTGTACAGCAAGCGATGGAACCCGGCAAGCGCCCGGTGAGGAGGATCTGCTTGACTAAACGGACAAAGCTGCTCGAAGCCCTGAAGGCGGCATTCCCCAAAACCCTGCCGGTTTTAGCCGGTTTTGCTTTTCTGGGCATGGCATACGGCATCTTGATGAGTGCGAAAGGTTACGGCGCGGCGTGGCCGTTCCTCATCAGCGTGACAGCATTTTGCGGCAGCATGCAGTTTGTCGCCATAACGCTGCTGACCGGCGCTTTTAATCCCTGGCTGGCTTTGGCCTTAACCCTGGTTGTCAATGCCCGGCATCTGTTTTACGGTATCTCGCTGCTGAACCGTTATAAAGGTCTGGGCCGGCTGAAACCTTTTTTGATTTTTACCCTTTGTGATGAAACCTTTTCTCTGGTCTGCAATACGGATGTACCCAAAGATATCGACCGCGGCGCATTTTATTTTTTTATATCGCTGCTTGATTATAGTTATTGGGTTATTGGTTCTCTGGTTGGCGGTCTGGCCGGCAGCCTGTTTCAAATTAAAATCCAGGGCCTCGATTTTGTCTTGACCGCCTTGTTTGCGGTGATTTTTCTGGATCAGTGGCAAAAACGGCAAAATCGTCCGGCAGCTGCCGTCGGTATTGCCGGAGCAGCGCTATGTCTTCTGATTTTCGGACCGAACCGCTTTATGATCCCGGCTTTGCTGCTGATTACCCTGACCCTTTATTTCGGCGGGCGGAAATTCGATAAACAACAAATAGAGGAGGCCGGGAAATTATGACGCTGTCTCCTTTAGAAACAATCCTGACCATCGCTGTGATTACCGCCGGCACCATGGCGACCCGGTTCCTGCCATTTTTGATTTTCCCGGAAAACAAACCGGTTCCGAAGGCTGTCGCTTATTTAGGCCGGACTCTGCCATGCGCCATGGCCGGCTTTCTGGTTGTCTACTGCCTGAAAAATGTATCCGTGCTGACGGCACCCTTCGGTTTGCCTGAAACCGCGGCTTTGATCTGTCTTGCCGCCCTGCATTTGTGGAAACATAACGCCCTGCTCAGCATCGGCGTCGGCACCGCCGTGTATTGCCTGCTCATCGGCGTCGTTTAGCCGACACCGCGAAACCTGCGCCGGTCGGACGGGAAAGAATCCTTGCGGTGACCTTCCTTAACCGACAGTCTCAAACTGGCTGTTATACAAGTCTGCATAAAAGCCGTTGGCAGCTAAAAGACCGGCATGGCTGCCTTGTTCGACAATATCGCCGTCGCGCATGACCAGGATCAGATCGGCGTCACGAATCGTCGAGAGGCGATGGGCGATGATAAAGCTGGTGCGGCCTTTCATCAAGCGAACCATAGCTTTCTGGATCAGGACTTCCGTACGGGTGTCGACGGAACTGGTGGCTTCGTCGAGAATCAAAATTTTTGGATCGGCCAAGACGGCGCGGGCAATGGTCAGCAGCTGCTTTTGACCTTGCGAGATATTGCTGGCCTCTTCATTGAGAACCAGGTCATAGCCGTGCGGCAAGGTATGAATAAAATGATCGGCGTAGGCGGCGCGGGCCGCGGCAACGACTTCGTCGTCAGTGGCGTTGAGGCGTCCATAACGGATGTTGTCACGGATTGTGCCGTTAAACAGCCAGGTATCCTGAAGCACCATGCCAAATTGGCTGCGCAGGTCGGAACGGCTGAAGATCTTGATATCCGTATCGTCGAGGCGGATGCTGCCGCTGTTGACATCGTAAAAGCGCATGAGCAATTTTACCATGGTTGTTTTGCCGGCGCCGGTCGGGCCGACAATGGCTATTTTTTGGCCGGGGCGGATTTGCGCGGAGAAGTCGTGAATAATGATTTTTTCCGGCAGATAGCCAAAATGGACATGATCGAACGACACGGCGCCGGATAAATTCTTGACGGATGCCGGTTCCGCAATGTCGGGTTTCTCCTCGGTTTCACCAAGAAATTCGAATACACGCTCGGCGGCAGCCATCGTCGATTGCAGGACATTGGCTATGCTGGCTACTTGTGATATCGGTTGAGTGAAAGACCGGATATATTGAATGAAAGCCTGGATGTCTCCGACGCTGATTGCCCCGCGGATGGAAAGCCAGCCGCCGAGAATACAGACCGCGACATAACCGATGTTGCCGATAAAGGTCATGACCGGCATCATCATGCCGGATAAAAACTGCGATTTCCAGGCCGAATCATAGAGCTGCTCATTTAAGGCGCTGAATTTCCGGATCGATTGTTCCTCGCCGTTATAAGCCTTCATGACCAGATGGCCGCCGTACAATTCTTCAACATGACCGTTGACATGGCCTAAAACCGTTTGCTGGCTGATAAAGAATTTTTGCGACTTCTTCACGACAAAGGTGACCAGAAACGCGGAAACCGGGAGGATGAGAAGAGAGGCCAATGTCATTTGCCAACTGATCGAAAACATCATAATCAGGACGCCGATCAAGGTTGTCAACGATGAAACGATCTGAGCCAGGCTTTGATTCAGCGTGTTGCTGACCGTATCGACATCGTTGGTCACCCTGGACAAAACTTCTCCATGGGTCTGGTTATCAAAATAGCTCAACGGCAGGCGGTTGATTTTCAACGATATGTCGCGGCGAAAACGATAACTGATTTTCATGGCCAGGCCGGACATGATGAAACCCTGAATATAATTAAAAACAGCGCTGACGGCATAGAGTCCAATCAGCCAGAGAATGATGTTGCCGATATAGGAAAAATCGATCGACGCACCGGCGACACCGCTTAATTTGGCTATAACGCCTTCAAATAAACGGGTTATGGCACGGCCGAGTATTTTAGGGCCGATGATCGCGAAGACGGTGCTGCCGACAGCGAAGATCAGAACGATGATAATCGATATCCAGTATGGTTTCAGAAATTGAAGCAGAGTCCGCATGGTTCCCTTGAAATCGCGGGCTTTTTCTCCGGGCATCATGCCATGGCCGCCCGGGCCTGGACCGGGTCCGGGGCCGGAGCCGGGGCCGGGTCTGCGCATTGCGCCGCCGGGCTGGCGCAGACGACCGGATTTATCGGATGGAGCCGGCTGAATGTCTTGAGTCTTTTCCTGCTTGTTCAACCTTTTGCTCATAAAGCCAATTCCTCCTCGGATAACTGCGACGAGGCGATTTCCAGATATACAGGGCAAGACTTCAGCAGCTCGTCGTGCGTTCCTTTGCCGACAATCTGCCCCTGATCAAGAACAATGATCTGATCGGCATGACGGATGGTGCCGATGCGCTGGGCGACAATCAGTACGGTGGCGTGCCCTGTCTGCTGGCGCAGCGCCTTGCGCAGAGCGGCATCCGTTTGATAGTCCAGAGCGGAAAAGGTATCGTCGAATATATAAATTTCCGGCCGTTTGATGAGCGCGCGGGCAATGGACAGCCGTTGTTTCTGTCCGCCGGATACATTGGCGCCGCCCTGGGAGATCGGCGTATCGAATCCGGCTTCGCCGGCTTCAATGAAATCCAGGGCCTGGGCGGTCTGCGCCGCCTGCCGGGTTTCATCGGGACTGGCTTCCGGCCGTCCGTAGCGGATGTTATCCCGGATCGAGCCCGTGAAAAGGACGCCTTTTTGCGCCACATAACCGATTCTTTCCCGCAAATCATGCTGCCGGACCTGGCGGACGTCAACGCCGTCGATCAGAATCCGGCCGTCGGTTACGTCGTAAAAGCGGGGAATCAGATTGACGACGGTCGATTTGCCGCAGCCGGTGCTGCCGATCAACGCCGTTGTTTCTCCGGGCTGGGCCGTGAAAGTGATGTCGGTTAAAACATCGTCGTCGGCGTTCGGGTAACGGAAATATACATGATCGAAAACCACCTTGCCCCGTTCGGCCGGATCAAAAGGCAGTACGGTTTCGGGATCGTTGATTTGCGGTTTGACCGCCAGCACTTCGGCAATCCGCTGCCCGGATACGCTGGCGCGCGGCAGCATGATGAAGATGATGGAAATCATGAGAAACGACATGATGATCTGCATGGAATACTGCATAAAGGCCATGATGTCGCCGACCTGCATGGAACCCGTGTCAACCTGCCCGGCGCCGACCCAAACAATCAGAAGCGTTATGCCGTTCATGATCAGCATCATCAAGGGCATGAGCAAAGCCATCAGACGGCTGATAAAAAGGTTGATCCGGGTCAGGTCCTGGTTGGCGGTATCGAATTTTTCCTCCTGATGGCGCTGCGTGTTGAAAGCGCGGATTACCATCATGCCCGTAAGAATTTCCCGTGTAACGAGGTTTAGCCGGTCGACGAGCTTCTGCACCTGTTTAAATCGGGGAATGGCGACAAAAAACAAGACGATGATCAGGGTCATCAGGATCGCTACGGCCAACGCTATGATCCAGCCCATGGATATGTCGCTGTTGATGACCTTAATGACGCCGCCTGTTCCCAAAATGGGAGCATAAAACAATATGCGCAGCAGCATGACCAGTGTCATCTGGACTTGCTGAATATCATTTGTGGAACGCGTGATCAAGGATGCGGTGGAAAAGGTGTCAAATTCGGCACTGGAAAAATGCTCGACTTGGGAAAAGACCGCCAGACGGAGATTGCGCGACAGGCCGGCGGCGACACGGGCGGCCAGCAGTCCGACCAGAATCGAGCACACGGCGCCGATCAAGGCGATCAGCAGCATGATGCCGCCTGTCCGGAGGACATAGCGCGATTGAATCGCGGCGACATCCAGACCGATTGCCTTATACTCCGACGATATCCGCGATATGGCCGTCTGGAGTATCGTGCTGTCCGTCAGGCCGGCCATCTTTTCTCCGGCTTGATCCAGCATCTGCTGCCGCTGGGCTGCCGGAAGCTGAGCCAGAATTTTGAAGATGTCGGAACCGGCCGGCAGATTGGCCAGCATGGAACTGTCGCCGATACCCGATGAACCGTTTTCCTGAATTTGTTCGATTGCCGAAAGCATAGTCAGCGCTTTGGCCAGCGCCGCCGACGCCGAATCGCTGATTGCGGCATCCGGTTTCAGGGCGTATAACGGCTCTTCGGCAAGAAGCGGGTATTGCCCGAGTGCTGTTTCATAAGCCTGGGGCGACATTTGCGTACGGTCAAGCAAAGTCATGCCGGCCTTGATTTCATCAGCGTCGTCCGCAGGCAGCAAAAGCTGCAGATGCTCCATGACCGATTGGCGCAGAACGGTGGGAACCGGCTGATCGATGCCGTTCTGCTGGATGCCGACATTAACGATGTTCGACATATAATCCGGCAATTCCAGATCGGTCATGGCCTGGAGAAACAACAAAGCAAATATCAACAAAATCGCACCGATAAAAGGCCGTAAATATCGGACCAGTCTTAACATATATAAAGGTCCTCCTTCAGGAGCTGCTGCGGGGGCAGCCGCGTCGTTTGACAGTGTCGGCAATTGCCTGCCGCTGCCGGAAAGGCTTTTGTGTGAGTAATTATACTGCAACATACCGGAATCTGCTTGGATTATTGTGGCGAGTTTTTGAACAAATATGAAATTTGCGGTGGGGGGCTTCGCAAATCGTTGAATTCGTGATATGATCAGAGCTGATTTTATTGAGGAGCTGATCCAATTTTGAGTTTATTAAGAGAAGTGTTCCATTCACAAAAAAAGCAGTTGAAACACCGCCAGCTGCAGGTTGAATATAATTCGTATGTTGCCGATCTGATGAACCATCCCAAGGTCCGCCAGATGGATTTTTATCCGCATCATGCATCGGTGACTTGTCTGGAGCATTGTCTTTCCGTATCATATTACAGTTACCGCCTGAGCCGGAAAATGAAGCTGAACGCCCGTTCCGCCGCCCGCAGCGGTTTACTGCATGACCTTTATCTTTATGACTGGCATATCAATCATCCGGTACCGGGCTTGCACGGCCTGACTCATCCGCAAACCGCGCTGGATAATGCCCGCCGTTACTTTGAACTCAGTTCCGGCGAAGAAGACGCGATCCTCTGCCATATGTGGCCTCTGACCTTCAAAATGCCGCGGACAAGGGAATCCTGGATGATCTGCCTGATGGACAAATACTGCGCGTTAATTGAAGTTTTCCGTTTAAGCAGCCATTTAAAGCTTTATCCGCATAACGCGAACGGCCGTTTGGCTTCCGAGCAAAGCTGGCGCAATGTCCTGAAAGAAAATCTGATATAGCGTCCGGATTGCTATGAGAAACGCAGTCCGGAAACTGTTCGCTCTCATACGCCGGGATCCGGTTTTGTCAATATCGGGTTTGCTTGCCATATTATCGGCTTTTCTTATTCCGCCGGACCGGGATTATCTGAGTTACATCGATTATAAAGTACTCATTTGTTTATTTGCGTTGATGATCGCCGTCGAGCTTCTCCAGGAAGCCCGGCTTTTTTCTGCCGCCGCCGGCTTGCTGATCAACCGGGTGCATGGCCTGCGGCGGATGATGCTGGTTCTGACGGCTATGACTTTTCTATCGTCGATGATTTTAACCAATGATGTCGCTTTATTGACCTTTGTTCCTTTGACGCTGATCATCGGCCGCGTTCTCGATGATCGAAAAGCCTTGATACGTATGGTTGTTCTTCAAACGATTGCCGCCAATGCCGGCAGTATGCTGACACCGATCGGCAATCCGCAGAATCTTTATCTTTATGCGCACGGCGGCATGACTTGGACGGATTTTTGGTCTGCGGTCTGGCCTGTCGGCTTAGCCGGCGGTATTTTACTGGTCCTGTGCATCGCCGTCGCGCCGGATGCCAGTCTGCAAGCCAGGCTGCAAGCCGTATCCGTCCGCCGCGACCGCAATCTTGTTTTAAGTCTGCTCATTTTTCCTATGGCCGTAGCCTGCGTTTTCGGTTTATATTCCGAATGGCTGCTGCTGGCCGCTGTTTTGCTTCTGCTGCTGCCCTTGCAAAGAAAAGTATTTTTACGCGCCGATTATGCGCTCTTGCTGACATTTGTGTTTTTCTTTGTTTTTATCGGCAATATCAGCCGCCTGCCTATGCTCCGGGACGCGGCTGTTCATTTGTTGAACAGCCCGCGCCGGGTTATCTTGGCGGGAAGCTTGCTCAGCCAGGTCATCAGCAATGTTCCTGCCGCTATTCTGTTATCCGGTTTTACCGGTTATTGGCGCGAATTACTTCGCGGTGTTGATGTCGGCGGCTGCGGTACTTTGATCGCTTCTCTGGCCAGCGTGATTTCCTGGCGTCTTTTCAGCCGGGAAGAAACGGCGCCTCAGATCAGATCACGCTATCTGGCTGTATTCGGCGGTTATAATCTGATCTTCCTGGCCGTTTTACTGGCTGTGGCGCTGCTGTTTTAATCAAATATTGAACAACATATCGCTGTATGAAGGAAGCGGCCAGTCTTTTGCCCCGACCAGGACTTCCAGATTGTCACTGTCCTGACGCAGCAGGCTCATGGTTGTGAAAACCTGGTCGCGGTAAGCTTCCGCCTGTTTGACGCTATTTTCACGCAGAGCCGAGGCGGCTTCGACCACTGTTTCCAATTGACGGAGATCCTTATTCAAGGATAACAGGAGACCGGATAGTTCGTTAAGCATTTCGCGTTCCACCTGAACGTCGCCCCGGGCTGCAGTAATATTGGCAATAGCCTGAGCCAGGCCGGATTTATAACGTATAACGGCCGGCAGAATCTGGCGCTTAACCATTTCTATCATGGTCAAAGCCTCGATATGGATGGTTTTACAGTAATTCTCATAGAGAATTTCGCAGCGGGAATCCATTTCTATCCGTGACAGGACGGCATGCTTTTCCATCAGCGCCAGGTTTTTTTCAGCCCGGATGGCGGCGATGGCATCGACGGTGTTGCGGATATTCGGCAAGCCGCGGCGTTCGGCTTCCGCGATCCAGTCTTCGCAATAGCCGTTGCCGTTGAAAATAATCCGTTTATTATTCTTGATCACATCGAGGATGATCGCCGATATCTCATCGGATAATTGATCGGCTTTTTCCAACCGGTCGGCGAACCGGCATAATTCTTCGGCAACAATGGTATTGAGGGTGAAGTTGCATTGGGCGATAGACTGAGATGAACCAACCATGCGGAATTCAAATTTGTTGCCGGTGAAAGCAAACGGCGACGTGCGGTTGCGGTCGGTGCTGTCTTTGAATAAATTGGGCAGACTGGAAGTCCCCAGACATAAGGTGCCGCAGCATTTGCTGCTGGTAGCGCTGCCGTTCTCCATTTGTTCGAAGATGTCGGTCAGCTGATCGCCGAGAAAAATCGAGATGATAGCCGGAGGCGCCTCGTTCGCTCCGAGACGATGGTCATTGCCCGGACTGGCCGCCGAAACACGAAGCAAGTCGGCATATTCGTCAACAGCTTTGATAATGGCACATAAAAAAAGCAGAAATTGTTGGTTCTCATGCGGCGTGACGCCGGGTTCCAATAGATTTTGCCCGTCGTTGGCACTCATCGACCAATTGTTGTGTTTGCCGGAACCGTTGACGCCGGCAAAGGGTTTTTCATGCAGAAGGCAGACCAGGCCATGTCGTAAAGCGACCTTGCGCATTGTTTCCATCGTCAGCTGATTGTGATCGGTCGCAATATTGGTCGTCGTGTAGATCGGCGCCAGTTCATGCTGCGCCGGCGCCACTTCGTTATGCTTGGTTTTTGCTGAAACGCCCATCTTCCAAAGTTCGCTGTCCAAATCGGACATATAAGCCGCTACCCGATCTTTCAGCTGTCCGAAATAGTGGTCTTCCAGATCCTGGCCTTTGGGCGGCTTGGCGCCGAATAGGGTGCGTCCCGTCAGGATCAGATCCTTGCGTTGGTCGTAGAGTTTTTTATCGATCAGGAAATATTCCTGCTCCGGCCCGACCGTCGTGGTTACATGGGTGGCCGAGGTATTACCGAGCAGGCGCAGAATGCGCATCGCTTGCTTATTGAGGGCGTCCATCGACCGCAAGAGCGGCGTTTTCTTGTCCAGCGCTTCACCGGTATAAGAACAGAAAGCGGTAGGGATGTAGAGCGAATTCTCTTTGACAAAAGCCGGCGATGTACAGTCCCAGGCCGTATAGCCGCGAGCTTCGAAAGTGGCGCGCAAACCGCCGGAAGGGAAGGAAGAGGCATCCGGCTCGCCTTTGATCAGTTCCTTGCCGGAAAATTCCATGATGACTTTCCCGTCGGGCGTCGGGGA
>CAYRWC010000002.1:0-26594 GCA_964427795.1 uncultured Oscillospiraceae bacterium
AAAACCCTCCAGCGCCGCTTTGCCGGTATCGCCGGAAGTCGCCGTCAAAATGCAGATATCGGCCGTTTCATCGGTTTTGCGAATCGCCGCGGTCATCAGATGCGGCAGCAGCTGCAGCGCCAGATCCTTGAAAGCTGCTGTCGGTCCATGCCACAATTCCAGCATATATTCGCGGTCGTTGTATTTATTCAATTGAACCAAAGGCGCCGGCTCCGGTTGAAAACGTTCTTCTCCATATGCGGCAGCCGTGGCTTCCAGTAATTCGTCTTGCGTATAGTCCGTCAAAAACAGCGACAGGATTGCAATCGCCCGCTCCTGGTAGGTCTGCGCAGCCATGGCGTAGATCTGTTCCGGAGCGATTTCCGGGATAAACTCCGGGACCAGCAATCCGCCGTCCAGAGCAATCCCCTGTTTAATGGCCATAGCTGACGATAATGGTTCACTGTTGCCACGGGTGCTGATATAAAGCATAATAAACTCCTCCGGTTATCTGTTAGCGATCAATAACCCATTTCTTTCAAACGCCGCTCGGCATTATCGGCAATGTCGCGGCCGCCGAATTCCGCGATCACAAAATCATAGTATTTTTTGGCCTCTTCTTTATTGCCCAGAAGCTGGTTGCAGCGGCCGCAATAATAAGCAACGCCGCCGCCATAGGCCCGGGGATATATCTGATAAGCTTTTAAATAATAGCTTAAAGCCGTGGTATAGTCTTCGCTGCCGAAAGCGCTTTGCCCTTTTAATCGGTTCTGTTCGGCAGCTTTGACGGCGATGTCGCCGATCATCGTTTCCACAGCCTGGCTTGTAGCCGCAGCATCACCTGCTACGCCTTCGGCGGTTGTCGCCGCCGGGATTCCGGCCAGCAGTTCGCGGGCGGCCAGCAGATGATCGGCCGTCGCCATGATGTCGGAATCCTTCAAGGCTATCGCTTGGTTGTAATGATCGGCTGCCGCCAGCAGGTTCTGAACAGCGGCGTCGGCCGTTGTAGCCGGCGTGGCGGTCGTTTCCGCCGGAACCGTCGTCGTCGCGGCGCCGGTTGTCGTCGGTCCGCTTGTTTCAGCCGGACTCGGCGTCGGAGCCGTTTGAGACGGTTCGGCTGAAGTCTGGCTTTCCGGCGGCAAAGCGGTGGATGTCGGAGACGGCTCGAACTGCGCCTGATATTCGTTCATTAAATCGGCGATGGCAGCGTCATTCCCGGAAAGCGCGCGAAGCCTGGCCGTCAGCCATTCCAGGCGGACATCGGCGGCAGCTTGGCCGGAATCCTGAAACCAGCCGGTTTGCGGAAGCCAGCGGATGCCGGCAATAATCAGGGTAAGCAGCAACAAACCGCCGGCGACAATCGGCAGAACAATGCGCAGATATTCGACCGGTTCGCGATGCATCACAACGCGGGTTTCTTCTTCTTCCGGAAACTCGCCGCGGCGCAGAACTTCCTGACGTTCCCGCTCGCCGGCTATTTTCATTTTTTTCCGGCGGCGGCTTTTTTCCAGCACGGCGGCAGCCTGAAGCGGCAGCCGGGCAGCAGCCGGGTGATCCTCCTCATTTTGCCGGTCCCGTTCGTGATACAAATGACCGGCGTGTCCGTTATGACCGCCACCTGCTTCGCTCAGGCGATTGATTCGTTCCTGCTGCTCAAGCAATTCGGACTGGCAAAACAAGGCGTCCTGATGCATATCTTCCGGCAAACCGGCGGCAACAGCCTGGTCCATCATGGCGGCAGCCTCTTCGGTCAGACCGGCCTGTGCCTGCAGACAGCCTAACAGGAAAGCAGGCTGCGGGAAGCCCGGATAAGATGAAACCAGTTTACGTAAGGCAATCAAGGCAATATCCTGGCTCTCATGATCCAAATTATATAAAGCTTTATTATAAATGCCGATCGCTTGTTCCATTTCGCGAGACGGCGCAAACACCGGAACATCGTCCCGGGTTACAGGTAAGAATTGATTTATTTGCCGCGACCAATCCAAAGTCAAGCCTCCCGACCGGCCAAAATTGAGCGGATGCTGCCAACCATATAGAGCGAACCGAAAGCGCAAAGGGCCATATGCCGTCTGCCGGCTATCTCCAGCGCCATTCGCGCGCCTTCTGCAGGAGTCTCCGCCGCCTGTATTTGATCCAATCTATTATAACCGTTGCAGGGAGCACTTGGCAATTGTCCGGCCAGTCGGCGGACCTCGTCGGCCAATCGGCCGGCCGGCAGAGCACGATTGCTGTCGGGCATGACGCAAATAAAGGCCGCCGGTATATAATCGGCGCGCTCCAGCATGATGCTCAGCATCTCCCGGTAATCTTTATCCTGAAGAACGCCGGCTAAAAATACAACCGGCCGGCCGGGCAGCAAACGATTCAAGCTGGCCGCCAAGGCTTGGCAGCACTGCGGATTATGAGCGCCATCCAGCAAGACCGGCGGTTCGCGGCGCAATAATTCGAGGCGCGCCGGCCAGCGGGCCGCCGCGATCCCGGCGCGGATCTGATCAGCGTCGGCCAAGCCAAGCGTCCGGCAAACCCGCACGGCCAGCGTGGCGTTCATCGGCTGGACAACGCCCAGGAGCCGGGTATGCAAAGTCAGCTGGCTGACCGTATCGGTGAAATATTGTCCGTCCCAGCCGTAATCGCCGTATAAAAGATCGCTGCGGCCGACAATCTGCAGCGGCGCATTTCGTTCAACGCACGTGTTCCGGATCACGGCTTCGGCTTCGGCAGCGTCGCCGGCCGGCAATTCCAGATCCTGAGGCCGGTAAAGGAAGACCGGACATCCTTGTTTGATAATTCCGGCTTTTTCAGCGGCAATCGACATCAGCGTGCCGCCCAGCCGTTCCATGTGATCGTAACCCAAAGCTGTTATAACGCAAGCCGCGGGATGCTCCACAACATTGGTCGAATCCAGCCGGCCGCCCAGACCGGTTTCCAGAACAACGATGTCACAGGCTTTAGCGGTGAAATGAAGAAAACCCACCGCCGTGATCAGCTCAAATTCGGTCGGCTGTTCCTGGCCTTCGGCCAGCATGATATCGACGGCCTCTTTAACCTTACCGAGCGCCGCCGCAAATTCATCACGGGATATTTCACCGGTTTCTTCATCATCAGTCAGAGCAGCCAGGCCTTTGACACCGTCGATCACCCGGATCCGCTCGGTTTGCCGAAGCAGATACGGTGATGTATAAACGCCGACGCGCCGCCCGGTTGAAGCTAAAATCGCGGCGCAAAAAGTCGTCACCGATCCTTTGCCGTTCGTCCCGGCTATATGGATGTACGATAGCCCCTGTTCCGGATGATGCAAAAGCTCCATCAGGCGTTTCATCCGATGGAGCCCCAATTTAATGCCAAAAGTCAAAGACCGGCTAAGATATTCCTGCGCTTGGTCATAATCCATAGATCATCATCCTTTAACATTCTGCTTAAAATACGTCCATAAAACCAACAGTCGTCAATCGACCCTTTTGATCGGCGGCGGTTCGGGCGGATTATAATCGTCGTCATCCGGATCGTCGTCGTCCCGGCGGTTCGCTTTCACATTCTGCCAAATCAGCAAACCGGTCAGAACCAGGCACAACAGCCCTAATACGGCTGTCGCCAGCGTCCAGAAGTTCGGTTTCGTCGCATCGGCCGCCGTATCGGCCGCCGGGGTCGGCGAAAGCGTCGGTTCTTCGGAGGAAGCCGTTGTTGTCTCCGAACCGGTCGTGTATGATGTCATAGCATATAAAGATAAAAGCCGGCTTTCCGTATCATAGAGGTAAAAGTCCTTGCTGCCTTGGCCGTTCATCAAATATAGAAGATAGATGTGCTCGTCCGCGGGTTGACCGTCGGCGCCGCTTTGCTGCCAAGCCGGCAAATCCTGATTATTGAGTTTCAGGACCGCTTCCTGCCAACCCGCCGGAATTACGGTTGCCGCGTCCGGTTTCAGAACGGAGTATGTCTGCGCCGGCAGGGACAATACCGTATACGGCAGATATGTTGACGTTTCCTTGTCAAAATAGTAGAAGCCGTCGGCCGCGGTTTGATTAGATAAATAGAACAAGGTCAAATCGCCTTGCATTGATTTATATACCGGAACCATCTGACCGTTGACTTCCGCCAGAGATCCGTAGAAGCCCTCCGGCACCGGTTTGTCGGCCGGCGCTTCGATAATGGCGAATCCGGCGCCGTTCACATTGACGGTAACCGCCGGTGTCGGCGTCGCTTCCGGCGTCGGGCTCGGTTCCGGCGTCGGAGACGGACCGGCGCGGGTCGCGATAATGGTATAGGTCTTTTTACTGCCGTTTTGCGCGGTAACGACAACGGTTATTTTATTCTCGCCATCTTTAAGATTCGTATTGCCGCCGACGCTGACTTTGGCCGCGCTGTCGGTCGGCGCGGCGCTGACCGTAATTTTGCCGACGCCTTCGGGCACGGCCATGGCATAAGATGTATGGTCCGGCGAAAAGGCCGGTGAAATCGATCCGGGATCGACATCCAGCGATTTTAAGGTATTAACGCCGGGCAGCGGTTCCGTAACGGTGACATTAACCGAGGAAGATGCCGGATATTCATCATTGACATTGGTTTCAGTCAGCGTGAATTTGGCGCTGCCGGTCTTCAAGGCCTTAAACGACAACTGGAATAGTGAAGACGCGTTATTCTGCGTACCGGCGCCGCCGACAACTTTGATCGATGATCCGGAGATCGCGTTAGCGCCAAACATGGACAAGTTAGAGGCTAAATTTTTTGCGCTGTCTTCAACATATGAAAACAGATTGGGATCATAACTGACGACCGATTCAAAATTCGTAATGGCTATCTTGGCGTTAACCGCCACTTTGATGGTAATGGTTTGGCCGGCCGCCGGTTTAGATGAGCTGAGCGTTATATTGGCCGAAAGGCCTTCGGCGGATACATAGCCGGCGGATACCGGCATTATTTGCATGAGCAGGATGACGAGCATGATAATCAGGGTTCGTGAAATGGATTTCATGAGACCTCCAATAGGTTATTGCGATATGGTTTGTTCCTGTAGGATATGCTTGAAAACCGTATTCAAGTCGGCTGAGCTGACCTTCCCGTTATGATCGGCATCTGCCGCGGTCAAATAACACGAGCTGATTTTCTTTGTTCCTAATAGCTGTTGAAACAGCGCGTTCAAATCCGACGAATTGATGCGGCCATCGCCGTTGACATCGCCGTAAATCAACGTTGTATAGCTTTTTTTCAATGCGTTCTGATAAAGGATGTTGACCTTGCAGCCGGTGCCGACGAGGTTTGTGCACGCTGTACCGTTTGAATTGGCAACCTGCAGATTGTAACCGCTGCTGACCGAAATACGGGAGGTAAAAGTACCGACTTCATTCTGATTGTCCGCCGGATTGATGCCCGATATATCGTCTTCGTTGATCCGATAGACAGAGCTTTGCACACTCAGCGGCGGTTCTCCGGCCGGGGTTGGGGTCGGCGCGGCTGTCGGCGCGGTTGTCGGTGTCGGCGCGGCTGTCGGGGTCGGCGTTGGCTCGCCGCCGGAACCGGTTTTTCGGACGATATTCAATTTGTAGATTCTCTGGCTGCCGTTTTCGGCAGTTACCACGAGGCTGACCGGATTATTGCCTACGGCCAGCTGCAAAGTACCGGCGCCCGTCACAGTAGATTTGCCGCTGACCGGCGTCGCCGAAACCTGGACACTGGAAACCGCGTTTTCCACAATCACGCTGTATTCATCCGTAACGGCCGGGTCAAATCCAGGCGTCAGGTCATACGAATCGACAGACAGGCCGGACAGCCAATTGTTCGGATTGCCGGTAGCCGCCGGTTTGGCGCAGGCCGATTCCGGCATATTCAAAAAGACGGGCAATATGAAAACCAGAGGTTTCTGTAAATCGCCGGTTTCCGAATAGGCTTTGTATAATTTCCCGCCTTCGACCTGCGGCGCGGTTATGCTGCCCATATATAAATGCCAGTATAACTTGCCGTCGGAATTGTCGACGTCGAATTTCTGAAGATATAAGGTATTCTGCCCGACGTTGATATATGATTTGCCGATTATGCTGGATCCGCCGACAATAGCTCGATACCGGTCGTTCCAGGGAATCAGGCGCGCCTGGTCCGTCTCGGTCAGATCCGGTTTGCGGTCCGATCCGAGTTTTGCGTACTCCAAGCCGTTGCGCACATTGCCCAGAACTTCCGTGCTGCTGGTCGCGCCGATATTGTAAAAGTTGTAATAGCCGTCGTATTCGGTGGTTACAGGCTGTCCGGCCGCCGCCAGCGCTTCGGAAAACAAGCCGGTCACCGATGAACTGCCCTTGGATCCGACTTCTACCAAAGACCGGGCGGCCAGATGATAAGGGCTTACATTCGAGAAAGCGGCTGCTTTGAGAAAAGCCTCTGAATAAAGCATCGATTTTTCCGTACTGGTATCCGGGTCGATATAAGTAAAGCTGGTATTGCTCATAAATGAATTTTTCAAAATGACTTCCACGCCGGCCTGAGACTGAACGTCCGGCAGGTAATTCAGGGAAGCGAATTGAAAGATGTTCGTATCGCTCATCATATTGCGCGGATCCATATAATAAGCAATCAGATCCCGGCTGCACATGACCCAGGACGAGCCGTCATAGACGGTCCAGGTATTGGTTGCCCAGTCATAAGCCTCCGCGTCCAGCGATTTCCAGGCGTCATTGACACTATTGGAGATCAGGGAGTAACCGGGTGTATGTTCTTCCTCGACCGCGGTCTGCCAGTCGAGTCCGGTATGCAGTGCCTTGAACTGCCAGCTTGGATATTGCGCATGCAGAACGCGCAAACCGGCTTTATAACTTTCCGGGAAGTTCTCCGCGGCCAGCAGCGCCTCAAAATCGGCATCCGGCTCAACGGGCAGCGGATCCAGGGTGACGAAGCCGCCGACCACATAGCCTTCTTTGCTGTAGCCGTTTGTGCCGATAAAACTGATCCGGTACCAAGTATCGCCGTAACCGCTGACATAGGTGCCGGTCGTACTGGAAATAACCGTAACCTGATGGCCGTTGGTCAGTGAATCGACGATATCGTAAGTCGTTCCGGGCCCGGAACGGATGTTGGCTTTTGTATTGACGTTGATCGTCCCGGTCCGATTGACGGCGGTTTCGGCAAGGACGCCTTGGTTGGGAGTTGCGAAGATGCCGAATTGGGCCATAACCAGCAATAAAACCAGCAAGAACGCCGTTCTTTGAATCCTTTTTCCTGCTTGCCGATTTGAATGCGGTATGATCCTGAGCACGATTTTCCTCCCCTGCCGGCTTCATGCGCCGGCAAATAAAGATACAGTACCAGCTTACCATAATTATGCGACGCCATCATTACATCTTTTTTATATATCGGTTATATCTTCCGGTTCTTGACCGTTTCTTGACCGATAATCCGCATTCGCTCGAGCAGTCAAGGGCGCGCCGCCGGCGTGTCGGGCATGTTGACGAATACCGGGATCCGGAAAACAAAGGACTGGTCGAGCAGCTTGAGATCCGCATAAGCCTGGCGGGTGCGGCGGCCTTCGGCCCAGGCCATCTGGATGTTCTGCGCGTATTGGTGGATAAAAAAACCGCCGTCCTCAACCAAATCGAACTTCTGGCCATATAAGGTGTCCTGGCCGATCTGTACATAACGTTCGGCGATCCAGACGGCACCGCCCCGGATAGCCCGTTCCGGCGTGTTCCAGGGCAGAAGCCAGGTTGTTTCATCGGCGGTGATCTCACCCTGACCGGCGTCGCGGCCATACAGCGCAAAACGCGCGCCGTTGATCTGAGCGCCGTTTTCAACCGATGGATCGGGTGTCGCGCCGATGTTGTAAAAATTGAAAACACCCTCATAACCCGGAAGCTTACCTGAAGATAACGGTGACTGGCCTTGGCGGCCCATTTCCTGAATGATCTTGGACGCCAGAAAATACGGGCTGATGCCGGCATCCCGCCCGGCGGTCATGATCAATCCGGCATAATCGGTATCGGTCTTGCCGGAATCCATGAACGTATCGGCCAGAATAGCCGATACACCGGCGTGGTTTTGTACGCCGGCTTCATAAGTCAGATGCTCGAACTGGAAAATGTCGACCTCGTCCAGAAAATTGCGCGGATCGGCAAAATAGGCAATCAAAGCTCGAGACGCCGCTTTCCAGCTGCTGCCGTCGTAAACCGGGCTTCCTTCCTCAACCCAAGCCGCCGGGCTGCTGTCCGCTTCCACCAGGCTGCGGTCTTTTTCATCCTCGGCGTCGATAAAAGACTGCCAGTCCAGTCCGGTTTGTTCGGCGGCGAAGGCATAGGAAGGTTGTTTGAGATGCAACAGCCATAAAGATGAACGGTAGGTTTCCGGAAATTGTTCCAATGATGTGTGAAAACCCTTTGAATCCGGTGATCTGAGAATTGAAATTTCATAGGTCCGGCTGCTGCCGTCGAAGCCGGTAACCGTGATGTTCAGGTTGTTGACCGAAGGATCGAGGGTCAGCAGGCCCTGAGCCGCCAGGGAACGGCTGCCGTTTTTTTCTGTTTGGTTAACGGCTGTCACCTGCGCGGCGCTGCCTTCCATAGCGACGGCATTCAGCCGCAGATAATCCGTACCGGCGCCGACATAGAGGCCATACTGCAAGGTGCCGGCATCAAAAGCGGGTTCGCTGAGCGCCGGGCTGCCGTCGGGCAAAGTCAGCAGGATCGAGGACAGGCAGGCGGTCGGATCGAAAACCGTGTAATCGGCTGCGTTCTGCCAGCTGCGGATTCCCGACTGATCCTGAAGCAGCAGCTGATCGGCTTTCCGTTCCAGGACCGCCAGCCATTCGTCGGAACCATCGGACGGGCTGGCATAAGCCGGTGAAGGAGCAAGCGAGTAATGGGCCGGCGATGAGCCCTCGGCCGGTTTGGAGCAGTCGACACGGACATAATAGGCTTCCGGAGCCGGTGTGACCGATTGCCCGGCCGGAGCATACCGCAAGGCGCCGGGCCGGCCTGCTGAACAGGATGTTTCCGCCAGCTCCCTGGCATAAGCGTCATATAATCTGGCTTGAATCGTTGTGTCGGCCTGAAACAGATTCAGCATGACCTGGCCGTTTTCCATAGGCGGCAGGCGGTACCAATGCGTGGATGTCCAGGTTGTTCCGCCGTCATCGGCAGGTTTTTCATCCGCCATGATCCGGCCGATTTCCAATGTCGTTATCTGCGGTACGGTGTAGGTATTCAGATCGATCCACCGGCCCCGGCCGTCGCCGCATAAAATAAGCAAAGCCAATGTATGGCTGCCGGCCGCTTCGGCGCCGGTATTCCATTCCAGAGTATAACTGTGTTCTAAAGCCGGGTCTTCCGTATCGATTTTCAGCTCCTGCCGGATTTTACCGTCCGCGTACAGGCGCAGGCGGGCGGCGCGGCCGGTTACCCGGGCGTTGCCGGTAACCGGCAGAATGCCGACTACTTCCTCGCCGTCGGCCGGCCGGTCATTAACAACGGTAATCGTCCGCAGGCGGGTATCTGTGCCGCCGGAAGGCAGATGAGCTGCATACCCCAGACGTGTCAGGCGATCGTTGAGATAAGCGATACGGCTGCCAAGATTACTGAGTAAGGCGGCCTCGGCTTGAATTTCCGCATCGGTCAGAGCCGAGCCGGCAACGATCTGCTCGATATCTTGAAGGAAAGCCGCGTCGTCATGCTGCAGAGCAAGATATTCCGGAGAAATTATTAGCCGCAGAAGATAATCATCCAGTCCGGCCCGGCCGGCCGCCAGACGCTGCGCCCATACCGTATCCTCCCGCTCCAGTCCGACTGTCCGGCTGCCGCGGCCGACGACGGCCGCCGCCCGATCCGCCGGCAAACGTCCGGCATCCGCCGGCGCCGCGGCCGGCCAGATGCGGTTATACAACAGGCATCCCGCCGTGATCAGCAAAGTCAGAATAAGCAGCGCAAGAACGCCGGCGCCTTCGCCGGTCAGCTTTCCCGGCCGGTCCGGCGGCGCGGTCTCGCGGTGCGTCACTCTGCGCAAGGGCGGCCGGTTCATGACAATTCGTCCAGCGATAGCCGGAATGAAGGCAGAAGATGGCTGTCGAACCAGGCTACCTCCGGCAGTTCCTTTTCCACGATATCCAGACTCTCGCGTATTGTCAGGCCGGCTTGGCGGAATTCGCTGTTGCCGGCTTTTTCCTCGTCGATGCACTTAATATAGGCGCTGATACGATCGGCCGCCTTAACCAGCTGAAGCGCGGCTTCCGTCGATGGATCGCCGCGGTCGGGCGCCAGAATCGGCGCATAAGCCGGCAGCAGATCCACCGGCAATTGCGACAGCAGTTTCGCGGACGCCACCGATTCGACGGCCTGAAAGGCATCGCGGATGGCCGGATTGGCATATTTGACCGGTGTCGGCAGATCGCCGGTCAAAATCTCGCTGGCATCGTGGTATAAAGCAAGCAGGACAACCTGCGCCCGATCGACAGCCGGCCGGCCGTCGTTAAAATAGAGGCTGCGGATTTCCGCCAGCGCGTGGGCAATTATGGCAACCTGCAGAGAATGCTCCTGGATGTTTTCTTCGCGCGTATTGCGCATCAGGCTCCAGCGATTGATATATTTCATCCGGTGCATCATAGCAAAAAAATGCTCGCTCATTCCTCGTCTCCCGTCTCTACCGCCTGTTTCCGCTGCGATGATCTTAAAATATCAGAACCAGTATAAGTCTTCAAAGCTCTTTCTGGCAAATGAGTCCGACATGCCGGCAATATAGTCGACTACCATCTGCCGGCCGTCTTCAAGCTCCGGATAATGACGTTCCATCAGATAACTCCTGAAGCTGCGCAGGACTTTGTGATCGCTTCCCGCCAGACGTTCCGGGTCCGCCGTCCAGGGCAGCAGCGCTTCAAAAAGGCCTTCGACGACATTGGCCGCCATTTTTTCGTAGCGGTTTATCTTATCGGACTTATAAATCCGCGCCACATTTTCCCGCAGCAGCTCCTCCATGCTCTCACCGCGTTCGCGGCTGAGGATAATGGCATCCTGACCGTAGCTGTTGGCGATGATATCCGTTACCAGCGTATTGATGATCTGTCCGTTGTTGCGGCCCAGCGAGGATTGAATCGCCGCGGGCAGGTCCTCGAACTCCATTATGCCGGCTCGGGCGGCATCCTCAATGTCCCGGCCGATATAGGCGATTTTGTCGGCCAGCCGGACAACGCAGCCTTCCAGAGTCGCCGGCCGGCCATGCCGCAGCGCGTCGGCCGGCAGATCTTCCGGTTTTTTCGTCCGGTTCGGCAGCAGGACATATTCGCCGTAGGCTTCGCCGCAGTGGCTGGCTATGCCGTCCCGGACTTCAAAGGTCAGGTTCAAGCCGGCATGCTCCGATCTGGCCGCCAGGAAATCGACAACGCGCAGGCTGTGGACCTCATGCTGGAAAAAAAGGCCGCCGGGCTGATTTTTCAGACAGGCATCCAGCGTTTTTTCACCGCTGTGGCCGAAGGGCGCATGGCCGAGATCGTGGCCCAGGGCGATGGCCTGGATCAGGTCGGCGTTGAGATTAAGCGCCCGGCCGATGGTGTTGGCGATGTAATTGACATAAATCACATGTTCCATGCGGGTGCAGATATGATCGTTCTGCGGATCGAAAAAAACCTGGGTTTTATGGCGCATGCGGCGAAAATCCATCGAAAAGATAATCCGCCCGACGTCCCGTTCGTAATCGGTCCGCACCGAACACGGCTCCTCGGCCGTCCGGCGGCCAAGGCCGGCGGCGCTGCGCGCCGCGTAGGGACTGAGATGCTGTTCCTGCTCTTCTTTCAGAATCCGGGGTTTCATATCAGGATACTGCATAATCATCACCATTTCCTTTTGCTTATGCGATCGGCAGCCGGCGGATCTGATCAGATGAGCGGATTTGGTCAGACGCCGTCGCGCGACAAGTTGGCCATGCGGGCCATCAGCCTTTTCTGGCCGGCCGATTCAAAGGCGACCACCAGGATGGCATCTCCGGCCACCGGTTCGGATGAAATGACTTTACCGATGCCGAAACGCGGGTGCCGGACGCGGTCGCCGGCTTTCAGATCGACAGCGCCGCCGGGTTTCGGAGCGGCCGGCATGACGGCGTTGCGGTACGCGGCGGCATTTTGCCCCGGCTGCGCAGGAGCGCCCGGGAAAACCGTCGCGGCGGCGCCATGACCGGCGGGCCTGCTTTCCGCATGTGCCGGCTGCATATCGCCGCGCCGCGTACCGCCGACTTCTTCGATAAAACGATCGGGTATTTCCTGAACGAACCGGGAAACCTGCATGCTTTGCGTCTGGCCGAAAACCAGGCGGGAGCGGGCGGTCGTGATGTAGAGCTTGAAACGCGCGCGGGTTATGGCGACATAAGCCAGGCGCCGTTCTTCTTCGATATCGGCTTCGCTGCCCATGGCGCGATAACCCGGAAACAAACCTTCTTCGGCGCCCACCAGGAACACGGTGCCGAATTCCAGGCCTTTGGCGCTGTGAATGGTCATCAGGCGCACATAATCCTGATTCTCCCGGTCTTCATCCATTTCCGAGTATAAAGCGGCACGTTCGAGAAAAGACCGTAAAACATCCGGCAGGCCGACAGCTAAAAGATCGCTGTCTTCCGGAGCCAGTTCTCCCGTATCATCCCGCTCGCGCAGCTCTTTCCTTTGCCGCTCGAACTCAAGGGCGTCCGACAAAAGTTCCTTCAGGTTTTCAATCCGGTCCACCGAATCACCGAGCGAACTTTTCTCCCGTTGATCGATCATTTCCTGAATCAGGCCGGATTCCTGTTCAACCCACTCGATATAGGCTGCGAAAGTCTGATCCTCCTGCTGCAAGCCGGCCTGCAGCCGTTCGATCAAAACGGCAAATCCCTGCAGGCGGGCGGCCATGCGCTGCAGCTCCGGAAATTCGCCGGCGCGGGCGCAGATCGCCAGCTGGCTGGTTCCTTCGCGGCCGGCCAGGATTTCCAGAGCGCCGATGGTGGCGTCGCCGATGCCCCGCCGCGGCACATTGATGATCCTGTTCAGCGACAGGTCGTCTTCAGGGGTCAGGATCAGGCGCAGATAAGCCAGGACATCCTTGATTTCCTTGCGGTCGTAGAAGCGCATACCGCCGAAAATACGGTAAGGGATGCCCTGCTCGCGCAAAGACTGCTCCAGATTGCGCGATAAAGCATTTAGACGGTATAGCACGGCAAAATCGCGATAATGCTGCTGTCCGCTGCGAACAACCAGCCGGTCGATCTCATTGGCCAGATAGCGGCCTTCTTCGTTCTGATTTTCCGCCCGGAGGAACGTAATCGGCTCGCCGTCGCCGGTCTGCGTCCATAATGTTTTCTGCTTGCGTCCCTGGTTGCGGTTGATCACGGCATTGGCCGCCTTGAGCACATTGCCGGTCGAGCGGTAATTCTGTTCCAGTTTGATAACGCGGCAGTTTTTGAAGTCTTTCTCAAAATCGAGTATATTTTGGATATTGGCGCCGCGGAAGCTGTAGATGGATTGGTCGTCGTCGCCGACCACACACAGATTTTCATGCTTGGCCGACAATAAATGCACCAGTTTATATTGGGCATGATTGGTGTCCTGGTATTCGTCGACTAAAATAAACTGAAAGCGGTCCTGATATTCCGCCAGCACATCCGGCTGATCGGACAAGAGCCGTACGGCTTCGAACAAGATGTCGTCAAAATCCATACTGTTGCTCTTTTTCAATTTTTCCTGATAGAGTTCATAAACGCGGGCGACTCTCCCCAAACGGAAATCCGCCCCGGCGTCGCCGGCATACTGCTTAACGCCGATCAATGCGTTTTTCGCGGCGCTGATCTGCCCATGAACCGCTTTCGGCGCAAAAGCCTTCTCGTCAAGGTTCAGATCATGCAGGCAGCTTTTAATCAGCTTCACCTGATCATCGATATCGATAATCGTAAAATTGCGATCATAACCCAGCCTGTCGGCATAGCGCCGCAGAATGCGGATCATCATGGCATGGAATGTGCCGACCCACATATACTGGCTGACCGTCCCAACCAGTTCCTCGATCCGGCTTTTCATTTCCGCGGCGGCTTTGTTGGTGAAGGTAATGGCCAATATGGCGGACGGGCGGACGCCCAGAACGGAAACCAACCAGGCGATGCGGTGGGTAATCACGCGCGTTTTGCCGGATCCGGCGCCGGCCAGGATCAGCAAGGGTCCCAGATGATGCTGAACAGCGGCCGCCTGTTCAGGATTCAGACCGCTTAATAAGCGCCGGGCCGTTGTGTCTGTATCTTCTTTCCCCGCTACTGTCCGGGGGTTTGCCTGTTCGGGAGGCAGAATGATCTGATCAAATAAATCCATGCGGATGCGTCCTCCTGCACTGATGGTCTTGCCGGCATGTATCCGGACTATCAGTATACCATGGGAGACCCGATCCGGCACGCCGGCATGCAATCAAAAAAAGGGGCTGTATCAATGCCGCCATTGACACAGCCCCGGTTTATGCGTTGGGAACAGATGTAAAATCTCAGTAATGCGGCTCGATCAATCCGTAATTGCCGTCCTTGCGCTTATAAACCAGACAAACCTTGTCGGTTTCCATATCCAGGTACAGCAGGAAGCTGTGACCGAGCATTTCCATTTGCAAGACCGCTTCGTCGGGATCCATGGGCGTAATATCAAAAGATTTGCGCTTAATGATCTTGGGTTCTTCAGCCGGTTCGGTCGCAGCCGGAACCTGCGTTTTCAAATACTCTTTCATGTAGGCATAATCATGGATTTTCTTTTCAATTCTGGTTTTATGTTTACGGATCTGGCCTTCCAAAACCTCCACAGCCAGATCCAGCGCAGTGAAGACGTCATCAGCAATGCATTCTGCACGATAATAGTGCTTCTGGATTTTTAGCGTCACTTCAATGCATTTTTGGTCCTTTTCCGGCCGGACTTTGACTACAGCCAACGCTTCGTCGCCAAAAAACCGATTGAATTTCCCCAGTTTCTCCTCGATGCGCTGTTGCAGCTGGTCGCCTACTTTCATGCCTTTGCCGTTGATGTTGATCTTCATGATGACCGCTCCCTTCTGAATCGTTTCTCTTTGTCAAGGTTCGTCAGTCATAACCTTGGTTTTATTATAACGCATCAAGGGTCTATCCGTGTATCCCCCATTACTGTTCAAGAATAGATAATCTGTTATAATAATGCTGTTGTGCCAGGGAGGTAACATGAAAGAAATCCGGTTTTCGCTCGTCGTTCCTCTTTATAATGAAGAAGCGGTCATTGAAGAAAATTATCGTCGTCTGACCGAAATTCTGCGTGGACTGGGCGAACCCTATGAAATCATTTACGTCAATGACGGAAGCCGCGACCGGACAGGTTTGCTGACCCGCAATCTCTGCCGTCAGGATCCGAATGTAAAATTACTCACATTATCCAGAAATTTCGGCCACCAGACGGCCATAACCGCCGGCATGGATTACGCGTCCGGCGGCGCCGTCATCATCATCGACGCCGATCTGCAGGATCCACCTGAAATTATACCACAATTGATCGAACGCTGGAAAGAGGGCTATGACGTCGTTTACGGCCGCCGGGCCGCCCGCGAAGGCGAAGCCTGGTTTAAAAAATGCACCGCGCGCTGTTATTACCGCCTGCTCAGGCGGATAACCGACGTGGATATTCCGGTCGACGCCGGCGATTTTCGTCTGATCGACGCTAAAGTATGCGAGGCGCTGTCGCGGCTGCCGGAGCACAACCGCTATATTCGCGGCATGATCAGCTGGCTTGGCTTTCGCCAAACCTATGTCGATTATGTCCGGGCGCCGCGGTTTGCCGGCGAAACCAAATATCCTGTGAAAAAAATGTTCACGCTGGCTGTGGACGGCATTACTTCTTTTTCCTACAAGCCGCTGAAACTCGGCATCGGCATCGGCTTATCGCTTTCCGTCTGCAGTTTTTGCTTTCTGCTGTTTGTCTTCATCGGCAGATTGTTCAATCTGGTCGTCATGGAGCCGGGCTATGCTTCGATTATGTGCGTTATTTTATTTTTCTTCGGCATTGTTCTGATCATGCTGGGCATCATCGGCGAATATATCGCCCGTATTTTTGAAGAGGCCAAAAACCGGCCGCTTTATATTATTTGCGACCAGACCGGCGAGTTTGGACGGTCCGGACGGTCCGGACAGCCGGGCGGACCGGCGGTGAAATGAGATAATCCTGCAGCGTGGGGGGAGAACAAAATGAACGATCAACAAGAACCTCATTTTATGGGCGTCGGGCAGCTGACATTGCGGGCTGTCGTTATCGGCATGCTGGGTTCGGTGATTATAACGGCGAGTTCCATGTATGTCGCGCTGAAAATGAGCGCGCTGCCGTGGCCGACTGTTTTTGTGGCTGTCTTGTCCATGGCGCTGCTGAAAATTTTAGGTAAAACCAGCCTGAATGAAATCAACATTGCCCAGACAGGGATGTCGGCCGGCGCCATGGTTGCCGGCGGCCTGGCTTTTACGCTGCCTGGATTGTGGATTGCCAAAATTTACGCGCCGTATAATCCGGCCGCTGAGACTTTTGCGGCTTGGTTCTGGCCTAAATTCTGGCCGGTGCTCATGATCGCCGCCGCCGGCATGATTCTGGGATCGTTGCTATGCTGGTATATGCGGCCGCGATTTGTCGATCAGGACAAATTGCCGTATCCGATCGGCACAGCCGCCGCGGAAACCTTGCAGTCCGGCGATCAGGGCGGCCGCAAAGCGGCGCTGCTCTTCACCACGCTGGGTTTGACGGCCATTTTTACGGCAATCCGCGATAAAGTGCCCAAATTTCCGCAGAGCATCTCCGCCAAACTGGGAGACGTGCCGGTCGGTTTATACTTGTCGCCAATGGCTGCCGGCATCGGTTATATCATCGGATTAAATTACACGGCTTATTGGTTTGCCGGCGCCGTTTTTACCAGCTTTGTCGTATTAAAGCTGGGCGTCGGCTGGGGCGCTTTCGCGGACGCTGCGGCCGCTTCGGCCTTTAACAGCACGGCGGCGATCGGCTTGATGGTCGGCAGCGGCGTCGGTATTCTGCTGTCTTTCCTGAAAACCTGGAGCCGGCGTCTGTCAAACCGGGCCAAGGCACGGACCGCGGATCAGCCCGGAATCGGCCGGAGCGGGGGGAAGCGCCGGCTGAGCACCGGTCTGCTTGTCTTGATCTCGGTTGCCGCCGCTTATGTTCTGACACTGGCCGCCGGCATCAGCCCGATCGCCTCGCTGCTCCTGATGATCGGCGTTCTCGCCGCTACGGCCATGTCGGCCAATATTACCGGCTTGACCGGCATCAACCCGATGGAAATCTTCGGCATCATCATCTTGCTGGCGATTCGCCTCTTTGTCGCCGTCGACGCGGCCGGAGCTTTCATGATCGCCGCCGCGGTCGCCGTGGCCTGCGGTTACGCCGGCGATCTCCTGAACGACTATAAAACCGGCGCGATCATCGGCACCAATCCCAACGCCCAGCTGGTCTCGCAGATTTTCGGCGGCGTAATCGGCACCCTGGTCGCTTCTCTCGCTATGTTCGCCGTCATTTACCAATACGGCGGTGTCGGAGGCAGCACCGGCCTGAGTGCCGCGCAGGCTTTCAGCGTGACCGCCATGGTCAGCGGCATCGGCGACCGCTTCGTTTTCCTGGTCGCCGCCTTACTGGGCTGCGCGCTCTATTTGTGCAAGATTCCGGCCATGATTGTCGGCATCGGTATGTTGTTATCCTTCAATATGTCGGCGACAATATTCCTGGGCGGGCTGATCCGGGCCGCAGTCGACTTTGTCCGGCGCAAAAAGCCGCAGGATAACGCGGCCGGCAATATCATAGCCGCCGGCATGCTCGGCGGCGAAGGCATAACCGGGGTTATTCTGGCGATTATAACGATGTTTTCTTAAAGGAAAAAGCAAACGGCAGCAGATCCTCCAGAGAAAAGGCCTGATATCGGCCGTCCGGCGCGGCTGCCAGCAAAATGAAATCCGGCGCGGCAAACTCCGCCATAACCTGACGACAGATGCCGCAAGGCATGCAAAGTTCCGGCAGACTGCCGACAACGGCCATCCGTTTTATATTTCGGGCGCCTTCGGACACCGCTTTGTAAATCGCGGTCCGCTCACCACAGCAGGTGGCGCCATAGGAAGCGTTTTCAATATTGCAGCCGGTAAACAGGCGATTTTGTTCATCAAGCAGAGCGGCGCCGACCCGAAATCCGGAGTAAGGGGCATATGCTTGTTCGCGAGCGGCTGCGGCCGCGGCGACCAGATCTTCGTCGCTATAGATCGTTTGCTTGATTGTCGGACTATCATCCGGGAATCGATTATCCTTCATGTCGCCGGCCTCCTGCTTTTCTTCAACCGTATCAAATCCAACCCGCGAAATCAAGCCGATATTATCGTGTATTCGAGATTCGTTTCTGCGAATTGCCGATAAAAAATCGCCGCACTGTTTGTAGTACGGCGATTTTTTGTTTCAGATAAGCATCGAATCGATGTTTATGTTTGTGGCTTATCGATACAGTTCTACTAATTTTAACAAATGCTCATAACGTTCCTGAGCGACCTTCTCAGATTCCTTGAAGAGTCTTTCCGCACGATCCGGGAACTTGATCGTCAAGCTGGTATAACGTGTTTCGTTATTCAGGAAGTCCTGGTAGGTTCCGTCGCCCGGCTTGGAGGTCAAGGTAAACGGATTCTTTCCTTCCGCCTTGAGGGCAGGATTGAAGGAGAAAAGATTCCAGTAGCCGGCAGCTACGGCTTTCTTCATTTCATCCTGGCAGTGGTTCATTCCGCCTTTAACGCCATGAAGCTCACAAGGAGCATAGCAAATGATCAAGGACGGTCCTTTATAGGCTTCTGCTTCAGCAAGAACCTTGACAGCCTGAGCCGGATTAGCGCCGAGAGCAATCTGCGCGACATATACGTACCCATAGCTCATGGCGATTTCAGCAAGACTCTTCTTGCCGATATCTTTGCCCGCGGCGGCGAATTGGCAAACCTCGCCGATATTGGAAGCTTTGGAGGCCTGCCCGCCGGTATTGGAATACATTTCCGTATCGAATACCATAACGTTTATGTTTTCGCCGGTGGCAAGCACATGGTCCAGTCCGCCGAATCCGATATCATAGGCCCATCCGTCGCCGCCAAAAATCCATACAGATTTCTTGGCGAGATACTGTTTTTTCTCAAGCAATTCTTTAGAAAGATCACAACCTGCGGCGGCAGCCTTTTCAAGCTCGGTCAGGAACGCTTTGGTGGCAGGAGCGTTCTCTTTTGTACTGTCTTTGGTTTTGATGAATTCGGCGGCGGCAGCCTTCAGCTCAGCGGAAGCCTTATCGGAAGCGGCCAGCTTCTCGATCTTGGCTATGGCCTGTTCACGGAGAACCTTCTGTCCAAGCTGCATGCCAAAACCATGCTCGGCGTTATCTTCAAACAAGGAGTTCGCCCAGGCGGGACCCATCTTGGAATCCTTGTTTACCGTATAGGGGCTGACTGCCGCAGTCCCTCCCCAGATAGAAGAACATCCTGTAGCATTGGAGATAAACATTTGCTCGCCAAATAACTGGGTGACCAAGCGGGCATAAGAGGTTTCGGCACATCCCGGGCAGCTTCCCGAGAATTCGAGAAGCGGCTGATTGAACTGAGAACCCTTAACCGTGGCATCGGCCGGCATCCCGGGCTTCTTGCCTACGTTGGCTACCAGGTAATCAAACACCGGCTGTTGATCGGCCTGCGATTCCAGCGGCACCATTTTGATTGCCTTCTCCTTGACCGGGCATACCGTGGCACATTCGCCGCAGCCCATGCAATCCAACGGGGATACACTCATGGTGTATTTGTATTCACCGGCCTTGGGCTTGGTATCGGCAAGCTTGATGCTGGAAGGAGCCGCTTTTATTTCAGCATCGCTGAGCATAAACGGGCGTATGGTGGCATGAGAGCAAACAAACGCGCAATTGTTGCACTGGATACAAGACGCGGCGTTCCATTCCGGTACAAGTACGGCGATACCGCGCTTTTCGTATGCGGAGGCGCCCAGCTCGAACTGTCCGTTTGGATTTTCTGCGAATGCCGATACGGGAAGGCTGTCGCCATCCATTTGCAAGATCGGGTTCATAAGATTCTTCACCATCTTGACCGTTTCGGGACGTCCTGTCAACTCGGGAGCAGCCGCATCCGCTTCCGGATTCGACCAAGAAGCGGGAACATCGACTTTATGAAGCGCGTCTACGCCCGCATCAATCGCTTTGTAGTTCATTTCTACGACGGCGTCGCCCTTCTTGCTATAGGATTTCTTTGCGGCTTCTTTCATGAACCCGACGGCATTTTCAATCGGCATGATATTCGCCAATTTAAAGAACGCCGACTGAAGGATTGTATTCGTATGTTTCCCCATGCCAAGTTCAATGGCTTTGTCGATAGCGTTGATGGTATATAGCCGGACGTTGTTGTCTGCGATATATTTTTTGGCAGCGGCATTGAGTTTGGCATCCAGTTCTTCATCCGACCACTGGCAGTTGATCATGAAAACGCCGCCCGGTTTCACATCCTGAACCATCTTGAAGCCTTTCAGAATGTAAGACGGGTTATGGCAGGCGACAAAGTCGGCCTGGTTTACATAATACGGGCTCCTGATCGGTTTGTCGCCAAACCTCAGATGTGAGATTGTCACGCCGAGGGATTTCTTGGAATCGTATTGGAAATATGACTGAACATATTTCTCTGTATGGTCGCCGATAATTTTTGTCGAGTTCTTATTGGCGCCGATGGTCCCGTCTCCGCCGAGACCCCAGAACTTGCATTCCACAGTTCCCGCGGCAGCAGTAATCGGGGCGGGTTTTACTTCAGGCAAGCTCAAGTTGGTGACATCGTCTACGATACCTATTGTAAAACGCGGCTTGGGAGCATCCTTCCCGAGTTCGGTATAAATAGCGAAGACGGACGACGGCGGCGTGTCCTTGGAACCGAGTCCATAGCGTCCGTTTGTTACGATCAAGTCATTCAGTCCCGCCTCGCGCAGCGTTGCGGCCACATCAAGATACAAAGGATCGCCCAGCGCTCCAGGTTCTTTGGAACGGTCGAGAACGGCAATCTTCTTCGCTGTCTTGGGAAGTGCTTTAAGGAGGCCGGCGGTTGTCCAGGGACGGTACAAGCGAACCTTGATCAGACCGACTTTCTCACCCGCCGCAGTTAAGTAATCCACGACTTCTTCCGCAACATCGCAGATTGACCCCATGGCAATGATGATACGTTCGGCATCGGGAGCGCCATAGTAGTTGAACAGATCATAATTGGTGCCCAGCTTCTCATTGACTTTGGCCATATATTTTTCAACGACGGCCGGCAATTGATCATAAACCGTATTGCATGCTTCACGGTGTTGGAAAAAAACATCGCCGTTTTCATGTGAACCGCGCATCGCCGGGTGCTCGGGGTTCAACGCGCTTTCGCGGAAGGCCTTTACGGCAGCCATGTCGCACATTTCTTTTAGATCGTCGTAATTCCAGGTTTCAATTTTCTGTATCTCATGCGAAGTCCGGAAGCCGTCAAAAAAGTTAATGAAGGGCACCTTGCCTTCGATCGCGGCAAGATGGGCGACGGCGCTTAAATCCATTACCTCCTGCGGGTTTGATTCCGCCAACATGGCAAAACCCGTCTGACGGCAAGAATATACGTCGCTATGGTCGCCGAAAATATTCAACGCATGGGTGGCAACGGTACGCGCAGACACATGAAATACGCTGGGAAGCTGTTCCGCCGCTATTTTAAACATATTGGGAATCATCAGAAGCAGGCCCTGAGAAGCTGTAAAGGTCGTCGTCAGAGCGCCAGCGGCAAGAGAACCATGAACCGTTCCTGCCGCGCCGGCTTCCGACTGAAGCTCAACCACCTTAACTTGGTTTCCGAAAATGTTTTCCCTGCCTGTGGCAGACCATTGGTCAACCATATCCGCCATCGGGCTTGAAGGTGTAATCGGGTAGATAGCGGCCACATCCGTAAATGCATATGCCACATGCGCAGCAGCCGTATTGCCGTCCATCGATTGTTTTTTTCTAGTCATATATACCTCTTTTAAAAAAAATTGTTACTCAACAACATATTCTATTATTCAACGGGTGTTTTGTAAAGATTATGCTGATTATAATGGATATAAATAAGCCCTGCCCGCTCAAGAGAGGCAAAAACAACAAGGAGACTGGACATGAACAGACTATCTTTTAAGGATTGCTATGCCGAATTCGACGGCCGGCTGCTGCGGATCGGCAATTCAGCAGTGGAGAAGCAGATCGAACTGGCGGGCGGACGGCCGCATACCCGCTGCCTGATCAATAAAATATCTGGTTATACCTGGAGCAAAAAGTCGGACGAGTCGTGTTTGCCGCCGATCTGTCCCATACTCGATTTTTCGCGGGCTGTTGTTTCGGCGCAATGCCAAATCAGCGACAGCCAAGGTTTTTCCAAGCCGCATCTGACAACCGAGCTGACCTTTCAAGCGGACGGCGGTACTTTTTATGCCGAGTTTTCCGTATACCCCGGTCATCCGTTCCTGTCCTCTCTCTTTTCTGTCGGCCGCCGGGCCGGCCAAGCGGCGCCCAACCGGCCGGAAGAGACGGATGAGCCCGATATCATTGAATCTTTGCCCTTGGGCGACGCCCACTTGAAATTCGAAACTTTCGAATTGTGGGACAAAACAGACCGCTGCGACCAGCTGGTCGGCCATCAGCTGTTTACAGCCTACCCCGGCGCGACCTTTACAGGCCCCGGTCAAATCGCCATCGTACACGAATATCTGGCCGGCGAACGTCTGATGTTGATCAAAGACGCCCCGTCGGCTTCATCTTCTGTCAATCGGAAAGATCCGGATATTCGCCTGCGCGGCAATCATTGTCTTGACCTGTTCGGCAGCAGCATCGACTTTGACCGGCTTCCCGAGGGGAAAATCCCCTACTATGGCTCAACGGCCGGCGTCTGTTCCGATGACGGGGCCGAAGCCGGCAGTCAGGCCATACGCGCGGCTTACCGGAATTATTGCCGCGACATCAATCCCGGTTTTTCAGAAAAACGGCTTTTCATCATGGCCAATAACTGGGGTGACCGCAATCAAGATCAGGCTCTGAATGAAGCCTTTGTCCGCACGGAAATCGATCGAGCGGCTGAAATCGGCGTTGAAATTTTGCAAATCGACGACGGCTGGCAACAAGGCGCCGCCGGAACCGTTCAGGCCGGCATGAACCATCCCTGGGAAGGTTATTATGCCTTGACGCCCGATTTTTGGCAGGTCAACCCGGACAAATTCCCCCTGGGGCTGCAGCCGCTTGCCGCTTACGCACAGACAAAAAATGTGGCGCTTGCTTTATGGTTTTCACCGGATTCGCGGGATGACTTCGCCAATTGGGAAAAAGACGCGGCTACGTTGATCGGGTTATACCGGACGACGGGGATCCGTCATTTTAAGCTGGACGGCATAAAAATCCGCACCAAACCGGGAGAGATGAATCTGATCCGGCTGCTGACGGCCGTCGGGTGCGAGGACGGACATCGCATTGCCTTCAACTTGGACGTCACCGCCGATAATCGTTTTGGTTATCTGTATCAACAAACTTTCGGCACGGTTTTTGTCGAAAACCGATATACCGACTGGCGCAACTACTATCCCCATAATACGTTGAAAAACCTCTGGTCCCTGTCCGGTCTGCTGCCGGCGCGCCGGTTTCAATTTGAACTGCTTAACAACCGCCGCAACCGCGAGCTTTACGGCGATGATCCTCTGGCGCCTGCCGCTTACACGCCGGATTACTTGTTTGCGGTTGTCATGATGGCCAACCCACTGTTCTGGATGGAGTTGAGCGGTTTATCCGACGAAGACCGTGCCTGTCTGGCGAAAATCGTCGCGGTATACCGCCGGCACTCGGCCCGGCTTTTCGCGGCCGATGTCTCGCCGATCGGCCAATGCCCTGACGGCGCCGGTTTCACGGGCTTTCAAGCCAGTGAAAATGATCGCGAAGGCTACCTGTTGTTGTTTCGCGAACACACCTCAACCGACCATTACGCCTATAAACTCGATCGTCTGTCCGACTGTCGCCTGGAACTGGAGCTGCTGGCCACCAATTCCGGCCGGCCGCCGGTTTTTGATCCGGAAATCGGCAGCGACGGCTTGTTTCATCTTGCAATCCATGAGGAAAGGCGATACGCTTTTATCCATTATCAGGCAAGGCCGGGGTGTTGAAGATGCTGATGGTTCGGGAAAAGGGTTTTTACAAGCGATTGTTTCTGCTGGCGGCGCCTTTGGCGCTGCAGAACATTGTCGCTTATTCCGTCAGTCTGGCGGATAATGTGATGGTCGGCTCGCTGGGTGAACTGGCTCTATCCGGCGTCTATGTCGCCAATCAGCTGCAAAACATTCTGCAGATGCTGGTTCTCGGGCTCAGCGCCGCCATGCTGGTTATCGGATCCCAATTCTGGGGCAAGGGCGAACGCGGCAAAGTCAAGATGATCATCGGCATCGCCCTGAAAATCGGCATCGGCTCCGGTTTCCTGCTGCTTATTCTGACCTTGTCGATTCCTGAAACCTTGATGCGTCTTTTTACCAATGATCCGGCCGTTATCCCCGAAGCGATGAAATACCTCTCGGTCATTCGTTTCACTTATGTCTTTTTTTGCATGACTCAGGTGCTGGTAGCCGGCCTGCGTTGTGTCGAAACGGTCCGGGTCGGCATGTATTTGTCGATTATGACCTTTGCCGTCAATGTCACCCTGAACTGGATCCTGATCTTCGGTAATCTCGGCGCGCCGGCTCTGGGTGTCCGGGGCGCGGCCATTGCCACGCTGGTCGCCCGTATACTGGAAACAGCCGTCATTACCGTTTATATCCGCTTCAAGGACGTCAAGCTGCAGCTTCGTTTCCGTGAACTTCTTCGCAATGACCGCGATATGTTGAAGAAATTTTTCCATTACGGCCTGCCGGTCATCATGGGCGATATTTTCTGGGGCATCAACCTGGCGGTTCAAGGCGGCATTGTCGGCCATCTCGGCGCAACCGCGCTGGCCTCGGTCAGTGTCGCCAATGTCGTCTTTTCCATCATGAGTGTCGCGGTTTACGGCACAGCCGGAGCGACCGCCATTATCATCGGCCAGACCGTCGGCGCCGGCGATTATGACAAAGTGCGGATCTATACCCGTACTTTGCAAATCCTGTTTCTCGGTATCGGCTTGCTTTCCGGCGCCGCTTTGTATCTCTCCCGCGGCCTGCTCGGTTATATCTATCACCTGGAGCCGGAAACCATGGTCATGACAAGCCAGTTTCTGGCCATCCTATCCGTCATGCTGGTCGGAACATCCTACCAGATGTCCTGTTTGACCGGCATCGTGCGGGCCGGCGGCGCGACGCATTTTGTTTTGATCAACGACCTGATCTTCATCTGGTGTTTTGTCATTCCATCCGCCAGCCTGGCTGCTTTTGTCTATCATGCGTCGCCGGTCGTCGTTTTTGCGTTGCTGAAATCCGACCAAATCCTGAAGTGTTTTGTCGCTGTCGTCAAAGTCAACCGCTTCCGGTGGATCAAGAATCTGACCTCGGCAAAACCGGATCGGACGGCAGTCTGACCTCCGCCGGCCATTCGGCGAAACTGGCCAGCCGATAATCGGCCAGGCCGATGATTTCAGCCTGATCGGCTTCGGCGGAGCGGTCATACACGGCGGCGACCCGGAATCCGGCTTTTTTGGCCGTTCGTATGGCATGAACCGCGTCTTCGAACACCAGGGTATCCTGGACCTCGGTCTGCAGCTGCTCCAAAGCCCTTTGAAAAATCAGCGGTTCATTTTTTCCGGCGCCGACTTCCGAGCAAGTGATCAGGAATGAAAAACAATCCAGAATGCCCAGGCGGCGCAAAGCCGCTTCAACCAGCGGGCGGTCGCTGGCCGTCGCCACGCACATTTTAACGCCTTTATGCTGCAGGTTTTGTAAAAATGGCCGCACACACGGCTTCAACCCGATATGGCTGCGGTATTGATCGGCCATCAATTCGTTGATCTGGCTGTGAATAACCTCCGGCGTATCCGGCAGATGATACCGGTCGCGCAGATACCGGGACGCCTCCGCCAGACTCATCGTCCGGCAGATCTCTGTCAAATCGGCAGACGGCTTGATCGCCAGCCATTCCAGGTACCGGACCGCCAGGCGTTCCCAAACCGGCATTGAATCCAGCAAAGTGCCGTCCATATCGAAAATTGCGCCACGTAAAATCATGTTTCTCTCTCCAAACCATTTTTATAATAGAATACAGCCAATTGGGTTCTGTCCCGTAAATTCAATTTTTCCAGAATGACCGAAAGCTGGTTGCGAACCGTCCCTTCGCTTAAATAAAGCCGGGCGGCGATTTCCCGGTTGTTCAAGCCTTCCGCGACCAGAGCGACGAGTTCCAGTTCCTTATCGCGCAAATCAAAACGGCCGCGATCGACCGGATGCTGATCGGTCAGCAAGACCGGTATTTTCGCCATAATGGGGTCGCCAAAAACGCTCTGACCGGTATGGACGGCCTTGACCGCCGGCGCGATGCTTTCAAAATCCTGTTTGAGGATATAACCGCGGGCGCCCATATGTAAAGCTTTGATGATATACTCGTCATCGGCGAAAGTCGTCAAGTATAGGATGCGAGCCTGCGGATGGCGCCGCAGGATTT
>CAYRWC010000003.1:0-4163 GCA_964427795.1 uncultured Oscillospiraceae bacterium
CGATCATCGAACGGGGCGACCACCGGACACTGCTCGATCTGCACGGAAGGTATTACCAGCTGTATACCGGGCAAAGCGAACTGAGCTGAGCCGGCCAAGATTGGTCGTGTTGAAGATTAGCCGTATCCCTTAACAAGATTCAGGAACAAGGCGTTGAGCATCCAGCGATAACCGCCGCGGCTGGAAAGTTGAAGCCTTGTAATGCCGTCCCGCCGGAGCGTTAGGGGAATTGTTTCGATCTGAAAACTTCCTGCGGGAATGACCCGGCCGCCGACACAATACCCGTTCTCCGTTTGGATACACGTGAGACTCTCCGCATCGGCACTGCCGGAGATCGCCAGCAATTCGTAGCGGCCTCTGGGCAGTTCCAGCAAGAAGACGCCGGGCTCGGTGCTTTCGGCATAATCTTCCCGCAGCATATCCGGGCCGTTGGTTTTACGGATGGCAATTGAGTCGACCCGCTCGAATCCATAACCTCTGAAAACGCAGAAGGGTTCCAGGTCCACCTGCTTGAAAGCCTGCCCCTTTTCACACATGCCCGGTTCCGAAGCATAGCTTAGCCGCTCCATGAGTTTGCCATAGTCCTTGCCCTGGTTCTGGGTCATGTCGAATTTATAAGCGGTCTGATTATCCATGCGGACATTACCCACGAACCAGCTGCGCACAAAATTGTCAAAAACGAGGGAATAAACAGCCTCTTGGTCTTCGCCGATGAAAATGCGGCGTTTGGTGTAGGCCAGATGCTGGAGGACGCCGTTATCATCGGCAGGCATAATGTCGCTGACACAAACCTCCGGCGTAGCCTTGATGAAATAGGTATGGTCTGGAAGCGTGTCGAAGCGTAGAACCTGATTATCGTAGACCGCATTCACGATACGCTCGCCGCAGGATACTTGATAGCCGTTAAAGCCGGTTGGCGTGGTCATGTGGACGATGCCGCCCGCTTTGCTGTGGATGCTGACCCATTCCAAACGCCGGTTCTTCATCTCGGCGCTGACTTCAAAAGCGCCCCTTGCCAGCAGATTGGTGAATTTAACATCGTGCCAGGCATCATAGTTGGCGCAGCGGTCGTGGTATTCCTCTTGACCCTGCCCTCTGCGAACAAGGCGGTCAAACTCGGGATTACCGTCGGGGATCGCCGGGAACACGCGAATGAGATGGTTCTGCGATTGCAGGAGCATTTCATTCACCGCGGCCAGCATCTCGCCCGAAAACTCCATCATGCAGGGATAGTACAGCGGCTGACGCCTGTCCAGGCAGAAATTGATGAATCGGTCGGTTGCTTCAGCGGTCAGACCGTTGGAGCGGAGCATATGGTCGATCCCCCGCTCATAAAGGAGCCGCAGAGCCTTTTGGCCATTGCCCAGTCTGGAGGCGGCGGCAGAGAGCCAGCTGCCCTGAAAAATACCGATTTCGCAGTTTTCCTCCAGATAATCGATGGTGTTCTCTGCAATCCGGCGGAGGGACTCATCGCTCTCCATATCGATTTCCCCGATGGGAAATACGGGCATCAGCATACTGGGATGGCGAATCCAGAGTCTGTCGGGTGCGTCGTCTGCATCCTTAAAACGGGTTCCGAATTCTGTGCAGTCACACATGGCGTATGCCGGCATGCCGTCCAGAAGCTTTTGAATCTGGGGCAGTAAATCGGAATGATCGTCCAGAATTTCTGCCGCCTTCAACGTGAAACGAAGCATGTATTTCACGGCGGCAATGGTGATGACCGTGTTATGAGCCAAGGGTCCCTGCTCGGGAGAAATGTCGGGATAAACCGTATAGCAGCCGCGGGAGTCGTCCCACTCAAACAGGGACAACGCAAACCTGCACAGCTTCAAAAACAGAGGATAGGCCTC
This sequence comes from uncultured Oscillospiraceae bacterium, assembly GCA_964427795.1. Classification (GTDB taxonomy): domain Bacteria; phylum Bacillota; class Clostridia; order Saccharofermentanales; family UBA5734; genus JAYFQE01. Next base: position 1,854 of record CAYRWC010000003.1, read on the forward strand.
GTTTCGCAGATAATCCACATCCTGGGAATATTCGTACTGCGCCCATAGGTATTGCGCGCACCAGGGCCATATGCAGTAATAGGCAAAATAGGGATAATCGATCGCCGCGCCAGGCAGATTGTGCAGATCGTGGGCAAAACGCTCTGCCAACTTTTCGTAGGATTTAAGTCCGTCGGAAAAAACTTTGCCAAGTTCCAACCGATTGGATGAGAAGACTCCCGCAAACGCGGCTTGGATATTGACATCCCAGTACCACATACTGCCCCAAAGATTGGGATGGCGAATATCCCATAGCCCGTTCAGGCCACAGGCATGATGCTTCATAATGCCGTCCCGGCCGCTGCAGCAGTCCAGGGCGTACTGGTTCACATACCAGAGCTTCTCGAGGAATTTGTCCGGCAGGCAGATATTGGCTTTGGAATAAAACTTCTTCCAGTAAGCGGTATGCTCGGCACGGAGGGCCTCGGTGTCCTCCAACTCGTCCATCAGGGTGTAATCGGGCAGATTCTCATAGCGCCAGTCCGTAAAGACTCCGGCGAGTATTTCAAATGCTTCTGCCTGTGCACGCAAATTCGCCATGACGCCGTATTCAGCCGGAGTCATATCGTATTCTGCATTTTTCAGGCGCACGATGCCGGAAAATCGAAACGGCTTTGGCTCATGATAGGCGGAGGGAACAAGCGAGTCCACCGTATAGGAGACGGTTTTGGCATCCGGCTGTTCATAGCGGATGTCCGGATACTGCCGATCACGGTAAGGCGGATTCCAAATGCGCATGCCGCGCAGAAGTCCGTCCCCATTCTGTTTTACCTGAATCAAAAGGCAATCTCGTCTGGCAGCAATGATTTCCAGCGTCAGGCGATGATGACCCTTGGATAGGCTGAAGTCGATCCTGGCGTCTTCCACACAGAGAGACAGGTGACTCTCGCCACCCTTCAGGGAATCGGCAAACAGAAATTTCAATTCTCCGGTGGTCGGATAGCTTTCGGAGATGGTGCCGTCGCAGTAAGGCTGCGGCTTATTTCTGGAAAGACGGAAGGAGTAAAATGACTCGCCCTCCGGAGGCTGATTCAAATCGCCCCGTTTCCGTGTTGATGTGTGGACCAGGCCCGGATCACTGCACTCTGGGGTATGGGCAAGCTGAGCCTCGGGCAGTGCTTCCGCATTATGGTAATAATAAACCTCATAATGATTCATCGGCAGGGACAGCACGCCGTCTTCAAAAAATGCCATGGCGCCGAAACAGCCGTTGCCCAAGGGCAGCGCATTCATCCAGTTGTTTTCACAATTGCGGAAACTTACAGTATGCGCCATAACAAACACCCCTTATTGTATTTCCCGATTTTTATCGCATATTCCTGCTAAATGTGCATTGCGGGGTAAATAAAATCACAGGGATTCCTGCTGGGCACGCTCCTGTTCAAGCCAGGTTTGACGAATCTGCTCATATTTTTCCGCAGGAATAGAACCGTGGGGGAAAATTGTGCTGGGAACCAGCTGGTCTCCCGCGACCTCCGGAGTGGCGCAGGCATGATCGTTACGGTAGGCATCTCGCTCCTCCGGATTACGCAGGTTAGGAACTCTTATTGGAATATTACCGTTGATGGCGGAGCGCCATCCCAGAATGCCGCAGATCCCCATATCGATTGCCTGATATACATCGATGGACCACTTTCCATCGGGATTTCCCAGAATCTTTTCGATGAAAAAGTAGGTGGCGTAAAAGTCCGCGCCGCCATGAACCCTCATATTGGCGGCTTTAACGGCGTAATTTCTAGCCACTTCAATCACCGGGTCATATTTCTCCCAGGTGCCGCGGCAGACTTCCGGTCCTTCCTGATACATATGGAAATTCTTCTGATCGTGGAACCTTCCGCTCTCCATCATGCCGTTCTGGCAGTAAAGCTGATAATTCCACTGAGAGGCGCCCTCCCGGGTAAGGCCGCCGTGAATGCCCTTGACCACGGCGCCGTTGTCCAGGGTCACCATCTCGATGCCGGGGCCTTGGATGATGGCGGCAGCTTCAAACCCCTTTTCCCGACGCGGACACTCAAAGCCAATCACCTGAACCGGACGCTTGCCGGTGGCGGTGATGATCGGACCCAGAGAGTGGGTGCAGTAGAACGTGGCATACATCCGGTTGCGCCAATGGTTGGGATCCCCGTAGGTAATACCGGGCCAGATGCTGGTGCAGTCGTGAATATATTCGCCCTCCGCGTAGGTTATTTCACCAAGAACGCCTTCCTGATATTTTTGCCACATTTCAAAGGCGTGGGTCATGTAGCAGCAGTTTTCGGCATAGGCATAGAC
>CAYRWC010000003.1:4173-26110 GCA_964427795.1 uncultured Oscillospiraceae bacterium
AAATTTTTCCGGTGCGTTCCACAGCCTCAATCAATTCCACAGCCTGGGCCATGGTTTCGCAGGGAAGGCACTCGGAGAGCACGTGCAGCCCTAAATTCAGACAGCGAACCGCATAGGTTGCATGCTCGGTAGCGTAGTTTGCCAGAATCACCGCATCCATGGGGTGCTTTATGAAATCTTCAAAGTCAGAATACAGGGCGACATCCATCTTGGCGTCTGCAGCAGCCTTTTTAACCTTTTCCAGGGAGGGTAGATGCCGATCGCACACGGCAGCCAGCTCAGCACCGGGATAAGCTAAAAGGATTTTTATCAGCTCCATGCCGCGATGTGCACCAAAAACGCCGATTCTCAATTTCATAGCCGAACAACTCCTTATCATTATAAATTGTGAAACACTTCACTATGGGCATTGTAATTGCTTGGTGTATCCGGCGCAAGATGACAAATCGAAAGCGATAGGTAAAAAGGCAACCAATCGTCAAGCGGATATTACAAAGCGAATAGGCCTGTAGAGTAATTGGGAACTGTCAGTGGCAATACCTTGGCAAGTCAGGGTTTGAACATTGCCTGAGCGATTAAACTGCTCTTGTAAGTATTTGACGACCATGCTTGTTTCGGTAATGATATGTGCACAGAAATCAAAAACGCTTGATTTCTGTGCAAGTTTGATATACGATATTAGCATAAAAATCATATTGAAGGTGGCAGAATGGCAATTCCCAGTGAACTTCAATCAGTCCTTAAGCAAAATGGCGGAATTGTTACTACCGCTCAAGCTAATGAAGTTGGAGTCTCTAACGAAAGGTTGCGCCTGCTAGTTAATTCAGGAGATTTGGTGCGAGTAACTACCGGGGTTTATATTTTGCCTGATGAATTTGCTGACAAGATGTATATTGCCCAACTTCGGCGTCCCAAAATTATCTATTCTCATGAAACGGCACTGTTTCTGCATGGACTGACAGACCGAGATCCGATCAGCTATATGGTTACAGTTCCTACAGGTTACAATCCAACGCGGCTTCAAGAGGATGGTCTCACAGTTTTCACAATCAGGCGAGAACTGCACAAAATCGGAGTTACAAAACTTACTACGATGTTTGGAAACTCGGTCATGGTTTATGATCTTGAACGCACAATTTGTGACTGTCTGAGAAGTCGAAACCAGTTAGACATCGCCATTGTGACTGATGCAATAAAGCGTTATTCCAAGCGTAAGGATAAAAATCTGAATATACTCATGCAAATGGCAGAAACCTTCCAAGTGACTAAGATGCTCAGAAGCTACCTGGAGGTATTGTTATGAGAACATCTACTCAGTTAAAAGCTCTCATCCGAAACTTTTCGAAAGAATCGAATGTGGAGGCTGAAATATTGCTTCGTAATTTTATGATGGAGCGCTTTTTAGAGCGTATATCCATTTCAAATTACAAAAATAACTTCATTTTAAAAGGGGGCATGCTCATTGCCGCATTGGTTGGCATTAACACTCGCGTCACGATGGATATGGATGCAACGATCAAAGGCCAGATTGTGTCTATGACTGAGATAACAGCAATCATTGAGGACATTCTGAGAGTTCAGATTGATGATGGTGCCGAATTTTCATTTCAAGGGATTGAAGAGATACGAGAGGAAGCGGATTATCCGGGGTATCGCGTATCTATCGGAGCAAACTTTGACAAAACGCGCCAAATGCTAAAAATTGACATCACAACTGGAGACTCCGTAACACCCAAGGAAATTGAGTATGACTTCAAATTGATGTTTGAGGATAGAACAATCAGCATTATGGCATATAACTTGGAAACGGTTCTGGCAGAAAAGTTTGAAACGATTATTACTCGTGGTGTAACGAATACCCGCATGAGGGATTATTACGATGTTTATATACTGACGAATACACACACCTTTGACACAAACACATTCAAGGCGGCTTTAATTAAGACGGCAGAAAAGCGCCATACTACCTTTCAGATATCGGGTGCAATTGAAGATACTATTGCCATCATCATGGAAAACGCAACAATGGTTGATCTCTGGCAAAAATATCAGAAAAAATACTTCTATGCGGCAGACATTTCGTGGTCTATGGTTATAAATGCAGTAAAGGCCCTAGTTGAGAATGTCCTGAGTTAATAACCACATCCGATCTTGCTTTAAAGGTTTAAAAATCAACCATTTAGAGAAATAGTTAAAATGCAATTTTAAAATTATACTCAATAAGGTCTTATTTTACACCTTATGAGTTATAGTTGGGAAATTTTTGATGTGGAAAACTGAATGTACAAGAGGTTTTTGAAACAGGGTGACTGATGTTGTTAGTTCCCAGTGGATGCCGGTGAACGCACTCGAAGTGCCGTTTGTATCTTTATAACCTTTATTTGTCTAAAGTAATGAATCTGAGGGCTGGCGTCTGGTAAAGGCGCCGGCCCATGCTATACTGACCCTGAAGCCGCTCTGGCGCGGCAGTTCGGCAAGAAAAAACGCCGGACCAGGAAAGGGGTTTTACATATGGACCGTTTACTCAGCAAACCGGAATATGAACAGCAGACAGCCGCCAGCCGCGATGAGCGCATGGCTTGGTGGCGCGACGCCCGCTTCGGCATGTTTGTCCATTTTGGCCTTTATACGCAATTAGGCCAGCATGAATGGGCTATGTCCGTAACCGATTTCCCGATATCCGAATACGAAAAACTGGCCGGCCAATTTTGCCCGAAGCCTGGCGCGCCGCGCGAGTGGGCCGCTTTGGCCAAGAAAGCCGGCATGAAGTATATGGTCATGACGACCCGGCATCATGAAGGTTTCAGTCTCTGGGATTCAAAAGCCAATCCTTATAATTCGGTCAATTATGGTCCCAAACGCGATATCGTCCGCGAGTTTGTCGATGCCTGCCGTGAGTACGACCTGAAGATCGGCTTTTATTCCTCGCTGATGGACTGGCATCATCCGGACGCCTGGCGCTGCGCCTTTGATACCGACGCCCGCCGCCGTTTCACCGATTATATCGAGGCTCTGAATACCGAACTGCTGACCCAATATGGCAAAATCGACATCCTCTGGTACGATGTGTCCGAACCGATGAACAGCTGGGAAGGCTGGGACTCGCTGGCCAGGAATCAACGCCTGCGTCGGCTGCAGCCGGATTTGATCATCAACGACCGTTCCAAACTGGACGAAGATTTTGGGACGCCGGAAGAACATGTTACGCCTTCGGAACGTGATTGGGAAGCCTGCATGACCTTTAACGGCATCAGCTGGGGCTATGTCGATTCGGCACAGGCCGCGCCATACAGTTATAATGCCCAGCGCATTGTCCGCATGCTGCATACCTGCGCCGCCGGCCGCGGCAATCTGCTTTTGAATATCGGTCCGATGCCCGACGGCAGCGTGCCGCCGGAAACGGTTGCTCCGCTGGAAGAAGTCGGCCGTTGGCTGGCTGTTAACGGCGAGGCGGTTTACGGCCGCAAGGACCGCAACGACGGCAACAGCTTCAGCTGGATCTGCGGCACCTCCCGCTCCGGATCGACCGTCTACGTCTGGAACTGGATCTGGCCCAAGCAGGGCACGCTCTATCTCGGCGGCATCCGCACGCCGGTCCGTTCGGTCCGGGTTCTGGGCGGAGGCGAGCTGCCCTTTGTGCAGGACGGCCATCGTTTGATCTTGAACAATCTACCGGACAGCTCTCCGGACAAAATCCTCGGCATTGCCGTTCTGGCTGTCGAGTTCGCCGGCGAACCGGCCAACATGCCGATGTCTTATTACCCGCAGCTGCATAAAGGCGAAGATTTTGCCGCCGGCGTCCGTCCGGACTGAACCGGCCAATTGTGAAATGGCTGCAGACCGCTCGAGTGGATTATGACGGATCAACGTCATGCCAATACCCGAAAAACAGGAGGCAAAAGGTAAAATGAAACAGATTGTTGACACAGCGCAAGACATTATCATCGAAAACGATTATCTCAAGCTTGTTGTCGGCGGCAACTGCTGGGCTAAAAGCCTGGTGCATAAGCCGACAGGCGAAGAATGCCTGGCCACGGACGAGGAAATCGCCCTGTTTTCAGTCACTCAGGAGAGACCTTTCAACAACGAGGTTAAGCTTGCCCACCCGAATAAACGGACGACCTTTCAGGCCAACCGCATCCGGCGCGAAGGCAATAAGCTTATTGTCGGATTTGAGATCACACCGTTCGAAGCTGTTATTGACATTAAAGAAGCACCGTCATATATCGGCTTCACATTAACTGATTTCATCGTTCATCCGACCGATTATCCCGGATTGAGAATGTCTCCTCCGCCCGTAGCGGAGCTGCGTCTGCTACAGCTGCCTATTCGCAACCGGGAAAATTTCGGCGAATGGCTGAACGTAAGCTGGGACAGCAAAATCGCCGTCAACGTGCTGGCAACCTCGCCCTACGCCCGCATCGATTCGGAACGGCGCAAAGGCTTCCGCGTCATGAGCGCCGACGCCGTCAGGGACATCAAGCTCAAGGGCACAGGCGCGGCGCTGATCGTCAGCTCAGCTGACCGCCTCCTCGACTCGATAGCCAAACTCGAAGAAGATTACGGTCTGCCGCACGGCGTTGAAAGCCGGCGCAGCGATATGATCAATGTTTCGGCTTACTGGTCGGGCAAAGTCACCCCGGCTAATGTTGACGAACATATCAAATACGCTCAAATGGGCGGCTTCCGCTGCATGCTGCTTTACTATACCTCGGTCTTTAAAGAAAGCGGCGGGTATGAGCTGATCGGCAATTACGATTATCGGTCGGAGTATCCAAACGGCAGAGAAGACCTGAAAAAGATGCTTGACAAAATAAAAACGGCCGGCATAACCCCCGGCATTCACGTCTTGCATTCACATATCGGCTTGCTGAGCCGTTATGTCACGCCGGTTGCCGACCATCGCCTGAATGTGACGAAGCGCTTTACCCTGGCTAAGGCTCTGGATAAAAACGACACGGTCGTATATGTAGAGCAGAATCCCGAGGGTACGGTCATGGCGGACCGCTGCCGGGTGCTGATGTTCGACGGCGAGCTGATCACCTACGAGAATTATACAACGGAACCGCCTTATCGTTTCATCGGCTGCAAACGCGGCGAATATGCGACGGTAGCCGGGAATCATCCGCTCGGCTTGGTCGGCGGTATTCTCGACGTGAGCGAATTCGGCGGGACCAGCGCTTATCTGGACCAGAATTCAAGCTTGCAGGACGAGTCCGCGGACAAGATCGCCGACGCGTTCAATGCGGGATTCCGCTTTGTCTACTTCGACGGCTCTGAAGGCACCAACGCCCCGTTTGAGTTCCATGTGCCCAACGCCCAATACCGCGTGTATAAGAAGCTCAGCCCCGCTCCGCTGTTTACGGAAGGCGCGGCAAAAGCCCATTTCAGCTGGCATTTTTTGAGCGGCGGCAATGCTTTCGATATTTTCGAGCCGGAGATCTTCAAAGATAAGATCCGCGAGTTCCCCGCCGAGGAAGCGCCGCGCATGCGTCGGGATTTCACCAGACTCAACTTTGGCTGGTGGGGTTATTGGGCGCTCAGGACGCAGCCGGACATGTTTGAATTTGGAACGAGCCGGGCGGCCGCGTGGGATTGCCCCGTTACGATGATGGAGAATGTCGATGCGTTCAAATCCCATCCGCGTACCGACGACATCCTGGAAGTCATGAGGCGCTGGGAAGACGTCAGAGCCAAAAAATGGCTGACGGAAGAACAGAAGCTGATGCTGCGGAACCTGGATCAGGAGCATATTCTTCTGATCAATGAAAACAAGGATTACGAACTTGTTCCATACGATCAGATAACCGGCGCGGCCGGCGGGAATAAGGATGTCCTGGCGTTCCTTTTCGAAAGAAAAGGCGAATGCACCGTGGTTTTCTGGCACGCGACGGGGAGCGGGAGCCTTGAGCTGCCGCTTGACGGGAAAGCCGTATCGCTGCAAAAAGAACTGGGCGGCAAATCGGTGCCTTTCTCATCCGGATCGGGCACAGTGACCGTTCCGATCGGCGGACGCTGCTATCTCAGAAGCAGTTTGCCGAAGGAAAAACTGATCGAAGCGTTCGAAAAAGCCAAATTGTTGTAATCCACATCCTATCTTATCCATAGAATCTTGCATAAAGGTCTTTCATATCGGCGGTGGGAATAAACGGTTATGGGCCGGTCTGTACGGCAATAATCACCCGCCGCCGATTTGCGCGACGCCGGGGAGAGCATCCGGTTTCTGCGGCTGCCGGGAGCAAGAAAAACGGTATTTTGCTCATATTCTTTGTTATAATAAATGAAAAGACCGGCAACCGCTAAAAGGATTAAGGATTTGTCCGGAGGTTATCGCCATGCAGCAAAATGAAAATAAACCGCAAGACCCGATGGAATTCAGCCGTGCTCTGACCGCTCAAATGACTTTGGCCGAAAAAATGGCTCAGCTGGTTTATAACGCGCCGGCCATCGAGCGATTGGGCATTCCGGCTTACAATTGGTGGAACGAATGCCTTCACGGCGCCGCACGCTCCGGAACGGCGACGGTTTTTCCCCAGGCTATCGGCATGGCGGCCAGCTTCAATATCGGGCTGATGCAGAGTGCCGCCGCGGCCATATCGGATGAAGTCCGCGCCAAATACAACGAATATAAAAAATTCGGATCGACTCAGATATACCAGGGCTTAACCTGCTGGTCGCCCAATATCAACATCTTTCGCGATCCGCGCTGGGGTAGGGGTCATGAAACATACGGCGAAGACCCCTATCTGACCGGCCGGATGGGCGTTGCTTTTGTCCGCGGACTACAGGGCGATGATCCGAATTGCCGGAAAGTGGACGCGACCCTGAAGCATTATGCGGTCCACAGCGGTCCGGAAGCCGAGCGGCATGGCTTTAACGTCGATATCGGCGCGAAAGATTTAAATGAGACTTATTTGGCGGCTTTTCGGACTTGTATCCGGGAAGCGCGGCCGGCGGCGGTCATGGGCGCTTATAATCGGGTTAACGGCGAAGCCTGCTGCGCCTCGCCGACCTTGCTGCGGCAGATTCTGCGCGAACAGTTCGGTTTTCAGGGTTATGTCGTTTCCGATTGCGGCGCGATCTGCGATATCAACCGCTTTCATAAGCTCACGAACGACGAGGCCGAATCAGCTGCCTTGGCGCTGCAAAGCGGCTGCGATCTCAATTGCGGTTCGGCCTACACTTACCTCAAAGCCGCATTTGTCCGCGGTCTGATCGATGAAGCCGCCGTCACCGCCGCTGTCGAGCGTCTGTTTGCCGCGCGATATGCTCTGGGCATGTTCGGTCCGGCTAATGCTTATGATGAAATACCATACGAGATCATCGACTGCCCGGAACATCAGGCTTTGGCACTCCGGATGGCCCGGGAATCCATGGTGCTCCTGAAAAATAACGGGATCCTGCCGCTTGCGGGTTCGGTCGGCAGCCTGGCGGTTATCGGGCCGAATAATGATGAACGTTCCATCCTGCTGGGCAACTACAACGGCTGGCCGTCCCATTATATAACCTTGTTCGAAGGCATCAGCGCCGGCGCGCCGCGGGGAACCCGGATTTACAAAGCCGCAGGCTGCGATTTAATTCGCGAACCCAAAGGCGACTGGGCCGAACAGCCCTTGCATGAAGCTTTGATCGCCGCGGACAAAAGCGATGTTGTCGTTTTGTGTTTAGGTCTCCGACCGGATATCGAAGGCGAGGAAGGCGATGCCTACAACAGCGACATGAGCGGCGATCGCCGCGATATCGATCTTCCCGCGACGCAGCTTCAGCTTTTTGATGAGATATATAAACGGGGAAAACCGGTCGTGGTGGTCAACTGCTCCGGCAGCGCCGTCAATTTGACGCCGCTGCATGAACGGGCCGCCGCCATTCTGCAGGTTTGGTATCCGGGACAAAGCGGCGGCACGGCGCTGGCCGATATCTTGTTCGGACGGGCGAATCCCTCCGGCAAGCTGCCGGTGACATTATATAAATCAACGGCAGAATTGCCCGATTTCCACGATTATGCCATGAAAGGCCGCACTTACCGTTATATGGAGCAGGAGCCGCTTTATCCCTTTGGTTTTGGCCTGAGCTACAGCCGGTTTGTTTTATCCGACCTACAGCTTGCGGCCGACACGATACAGGACGGCGACGATCTGACGCTGCGGGTCAAATTGTCTAACCGGGGTCCGTTGCCTGGCCAGGAAACCGTTCAGGTTTATCTGCGGCATCCGGAATGTCCGATCGAGACGCCCCGGCTGCAGCTGGTTGCGTTTACGAAAGAAACCCTGGCGGTGGGCGAAGAACGTTGGATCGAGCTGACCGTCCGGGCGGAGCAATTCCGGATTTATGACCAGGACGGTCGAAATATATTTTACCCAGGTCCGGCGGATCTTTGGGTGGCTTGCAATCAGCCGTCGGCGCGCAGCCGGGCGCTGGGCGCGCCGGAAGAGCTGCTCTGCCGGATCGATCTGGCAGCTGGCCGACGTTGATGGATATGAAGATTTTTTGCGATAAAAAACACCTTTTCTTGCCTGTGAAATACCAGGGACAAAACATAAACCTCTCCTTTTTTAACGGCAAGGAGCTGGTCTTCGACCTTGACGCCGCGATTGATCCGCTGCATCCCGATTATGTTGCGCGTATCAATCTGGAACGCTTCGCGGGCATGGCGCTGGACCTGATTATGGACCCGGCAGCCGAATTCAAAGCGGTTTTGTCGAATGAAGAGCCAGTATCCGAATCGGCATTCCGTGAACCGCTCAGGCCGGGCTTCCATTTTTCCGCGCACCGAGGCTGGATAAACGACCCTAACGGCCTGACGCGAACGGCCGACGGCCTTTGGCATATGTTTTTTCAATACAATCCCGCCGGTACGACATGGGGCAACATGCATTGGGGGCACGCCGTCAGCACCGACCTCATAAGCTGGAGCGAGCTCGATTGCGCGCTGTACCCCGACCGCCTGGGCACAATGTTCTCCGGTTCGGCCATCATCGACCGGGAGAATCGCGCGGGTTTCGGCCGCGGCGCGCTGCTTCTTTTTTATACCGCCGCGGGCGGCACATCGCGCCTTTCCGCCTCGCGCGGATTCACGCAATGTCTGGCTGTAAGCCGTGATAATGGAAAAACGTTTGAAAAATACAGCGGCAATCCCATATTGGATACACTTGAACCAGGCAACCGCGACCCGAGGGTTGTGTTCGATGATAAAAATGGCTGCGCTATTATGGCGCTCTATCTCATTGATCACAGTTACGCCCTGCTGCGTTCGGAGGACTTTATCCATTGGCGCTTTCTGCAGCGCCTCGAATTGGATGGCGACGACGAATGCCCCGATTTTTATCCGCTCGCGGCGGACGGCAACGAAAATGATGTTCATTGGGTGTTTGGCGGCGCTCACGGCCGGTACCTTATCGGACGTTTCGACGGCACGATTTTCATTCCGGAACAGCCGGTCGGACAACTCGAATACGGACCGCACGCCTACGCCGCCCAGACCTGGGATGATCCCGGACCGGCCGGGCCGGGACGGATCCGCATCGCCTGGAACCGGTCTGAACTGCGGAATATGCCTTTCAACGGCTCGATGACCTTCCCGTGCGATATGAGCCTTCTAACCTTGGACGGCAGGATCTGCCTCCGCGCCAAACCTGTCGGCGCGCTGTCGAAATTATATCAGGAAACCGTTGTTCATCATGATATTGGCCTCAAGAGCGGACAAACCTGGAAAGCGACGCTGAAGGGACAGCTATATGACTTATCCTTTGATTTTATCTATGCAGGGGATGCGAAATTGCGGATAACCCTGTTTGGATTATCCATACAATATGACGCCAAACAGAGCACGTTGAGCTGCATGGGGCACGTGGCGGCGCTTTCGCGTAAGGCCGGCTATGAAAAGCTTCGTTTGCTGATCGATGTTCAGGGCATTGAGGTCTTTGGGGGCGAAGGTGAAGCGATCCTGTGTTATGGATTTGTAATGGATTATGAAGCAAATGATTTTGTGCTCATGGCCGAAAATGGAGATGTGGAGATCCGAAATTTATCGATTGCGGCATTGAATCCAACAAAGCATATCGGTCAGATATAGAAGAATCAGGAGAATTGTTGCGTGAAAAATATTGTCGTGATTGTCGGCAGCCCCAGAAAAAACGGAAATACGGAGCTTTTGGCCGATGCTTTTATCGAAGGCGCGCGCAGCGTTGGCAATCATGTTGAGAAGCTGTCGATTATCGGCAAAAAAATCGGCGGCTGCCTCGGCTGCAATGCCTGCTACAGGAATATGAACGGCCAGTGTGTCCAACATGACGATATGGAGAGCATTTATGAAGACCTGAGCGGCGCCGATGTTATTGTGATCGCAACGCCGGTTTATTTTTACGGTATCAGTTCACAATTGAAGTGCCTCGTTGATCGGCTCCATAATCCGGTTCGTAATACTTTTAAGGTGAAAAAACTAGGTTTGCTTGCCGTGTGCGCGGATAAACAAGAATCGGTTTTCGATTCGGTCATCGTCATGTACCGTTCTGTGTTGAATTACTTTTCTCTTGCCGACGGAGGTATGGTTATTGTTAACAGTGTTTCCGAAAAGGGCGACATAAAGGGCAATCTTAAATTAAAAGCGGCCGAAGACATGGGCAAGAAGATTTAGAAAGAGCCGTATCATTCCGTAGCTGAAGCAACGGATTTTTTTTTCGAATCAGGCTATCCTGACAGCGTAGTGTTTCTAAAGTTGAATAGCAGACAAACAAGGAGGTATCGCCATGTTGGAGAAGAACATTGCTTTTACATTATCCAACGAAAAAGTGATTGAAAAGCTGCTTGATGAAGATGCGTTAGCGATCAATCACATGGTCTTGCCGCCCGATGCCGGTTTGCCGGAACATGTAACCAATGCACCGGTTTATATGATTGTGGCACGCGGGCAGATCGATTTGCAGCTGAATGGTCAGGAATCACACACATACCAAGCCGGCCGGATTATCCTCATCCCGTACAAAGTTCGGATGCAAGCCCATAACACCAGCACATTCATTACCGAGCTTTTTGTGATCAAGGCGCCGGGCCCCCGGTCCATGGCCGGCAAATAACCGCCTGAGCGCTGCGGGAAAACGCTTGCTCTCAGGAAACAGGCGGCTGTTCCGCCTGCGGTTTGTCATGCCGCCAGCTGCGGGTATAGTAGCAGGGCAGCAACGGCCGGCAGCCGGCGGTTTTGAGCTGCGCGTAAGGAATGAGCCGGTAATTGCCGCGCCGGTAGCGGCCGGTGCAGGCAAAGCGGGCGGCTTCCTGAATATAAGCGTCCAGGCGGATTAATGAAGCAGTTGTGTTGATAACCGGCAAATACCAGCGGGTCCAGCTGAAACGGCTGGGATGTCCGGTATAGCCGTATAACCTGCCGTTAAGACGGCGAAAGAAATAGACCAGTATTTTTGCCGGCGGAACCTGCCGGCGGCAGCGATAGCGGTTCAGCCGCCTGGCCAGGCGGCGTACCCGGTCGCGAAGCTTGCGTACCGATATTTCCGAGAGATCGATCCTGCCGTTATCATATGAAAAACCCAGATATTCCCAACGGGCACCCGGCTCCAATAAGGCGGTCTTTTTAGGATTGACGGCCAGTCCAAGCGAAGCCAGCCGGTCGCAGAGATCGGCAAAAACGGCTGCCTGCCGCTCAGGCGGTACAAAGAGAATGATATCGTCGGAATAACGGGCGTAAGGAAAGCCGCTTTCCTGATAATAGCGGTCAAGTCCGGCCAAATAGAAATTCGCCAGAATCGGCGCCAGGGGCGTTCCCGGTTTGATTCCGGAAGGCTTTTTTTGCTGTATGTCTTGATTTTGATAATATGTGTCCTGAAGTAAAACCTGCCGCAGCAAGCCCATCAGGGGTTTATCGTCCTGTATGGCAAACGGCAGGGCGGATAACGCCCGTTCCGGATCGATGCTGTTGAAAAAGTCGGCGATATCGATCCGGATGCAGGATAAACGATCCAGCCCGGGCCGGCGCAGCAGAGCCTGAAAGGCGCCGCGCGCGCTGCGTCCGGCGCGAAAAGCGTGGCAGCAGTCAGGCAGCAATGCCGAGTAACCGGCACATAAGCGGCTGCATATTTTCATGATCAGTTCATCCGGCCAGGGATAAACAAAAACCAGCCTTTTGCCGGGTCCGTCTCGTTTATTGACGGCCAGCCGCCGGGGAATGCCCGGCTTATATTGCAAATTTAATATAGATGAAGCCAATTCGGAGGATTGGGGCAGCAATTCGCTGTATGCCTGGACCTTACGCTGCCGGCACCGATGCTTATCGGCATAAACAGTTATAAATCCGCTCCAGGATGCGGGATCTCGCAGCGGATCCAGGCAGGACGCCGACGAAAGGGCAGCGGCCTTTGTATCGCCGCCGGTGTCGGGGCGTTTAGCCAGATCGGTTCCCATGCCGGCTCCTTTCGAATGTCTGGACGCGGCAGATCCTGTGGCGCAGACGATCAGCAATTCTTGGGAAGCAAGTGCCGCGGGAGAAGAACAAGCTTGCAATGGCTTTTTTTAGCCATACTGAAGGGTACGATGCCGCATGCCTCCACAAGCGGATAAACCAAATGACATCGCTGACTTCTCCGGAGGCCCACCGATGGGGTGGATCTTCTCCCGCGGCATTAACCCTATTATAGCGAATCGCGCGGCGGATGGACAGCCCCGGGCAGCCGCGCCGCCCGGTCAGTGTTCGGTAGTTTTGGACCGGGCGATCTCGGACGCTTTTTGTGGATTGAGCCGGCGCAGATCGTCGAGCCGTGCGCCGATCAGGCTTTCGGCTCGCAGACGGCTGATCGTCAGACTCTGCCAGGTACAACCGCCGCCGGAGGAATCCTTCAGTTCTTCATATCGCCCGAGCAATTGTCCGGCTATTTCCCGGGTCAAATCGACATCCCGGCTGTCCAGCAGGCCGCAAAGAGCCGGCACCGCATCCATCGATAAATTTTGAAAATAATCGGCGTCGACAGCCTCCGGCTCGATCAGATTTTCACGGTCCTCGGCGGCGCTTTTCCCCGCGGTTTCGTCATTTGCGGCGGTAATCAGGCTGCCGGCCGGCCGGTTAAGATAACGTTCAACGTTATGTCGGGCGATCCAGGCATCGGCATTCACAAAATTCAAGGCCAGAAGCGCGATCAGTGTTGTTGCCGCCATCCATTTAAATAAAGGCAGAGACGGGACAAATTCACGGATCAGAAGATAGAGAAAAAGAACAGCGAGCAGGAACATAAAAGCGGTTACATAAAAACGCAGTAGCGTCAAGCCGAAAGTTTGGATGTAAAGCCTCATGCGGAACATGGCCGAGAACCATTGGACCGCGCTGCCGGCAATCAACAGAAGGCTTTCAATCCGGATCATCATGCCGGACAGGCCTTGCCGGTTGCCGGAACGCACTGCCAGCAAGATCAGAACCAGGTTGATCAGACAAACGAAAGAGAGTTCGAAAAATCCGCTGCGGGCATATTCGGCATAGGTCAGCCCATCCGGCAGCTCAGCCCGGAAAGCGCCGGTCAGATAAGTGACCTGAACAAGCGCAAAGATCAGATAGAGTAAGTTGACGCAGGACAGAAAAGTGATCAGGATCGGCCGGTTGAGCGAGAAACCGGACCGGCCGGCGGAGCCGTCGGATGATAAACCCAGATTGAATCTGCTGCGGCCGCTGAATAAATAGCTGAATATGAAAGGCATGATCAGAAGCGTAACAACAAGCTTGCCGATCCAGTCGTCCAGCGAAAAATCAGCCAGGAAACGGCCGAAAGACCGGAACAAATTGCCGAAGACCGGATCGGCGGCGGAAAGAAGAGCGCCAAGGATCAAGAGAACCGGCAAAGCCAGCAGCAATCCGATGAGGATGGAACCGTACAGCTTTTTCGCCGCCGGTTTACCGGCAGCGCCGGCAGAAGGTTTTGACCGCGCAAATAAACCGGAAACACAGCGGCCGTAATGGCTTAAACAGACGAAAGGACGAACGATCCAGGCTAAAGCGATTTCCAGCCAAAACCGGGGATTATCCCAGGATAGTCCGGTTACGCGGCCGATAATCAGAAGCTGAAAGGAAAAGAGAATCAGGATAACCGGAGCATTCAGCAGACGAAGTGCCAGGTTGTCGTAGATAAAATAACAAGCACTCAGCAGAAAAATGGCGAGACCCGACAACCAGACCGTCCGGCTGATATCGGCGCGAAGCCGGGATTCACCGGCGACCGGCGACCGGTTCCCCGGCGCCGCCGTCCCGATCGGTTTTTCCGGCAGCAGCAGAAACAGAAGCAGACCGACCTCGGCCAGGGATGTAGCGATGAAGAAACCCAATCCCCAGCCACCCCAGAGGATGCAGACAACCAGCGCCAGGCTGATGCCCAGGGCGATACTTATAAGCCGGCCGGATGGGACCGCCTGCTCTAAAGGTAATTGATCTTGCTTTATGGCGGAAGGTACTGTTTCACTCATGATCATCACGCTCCTTGACAAAATTGGCGTCTCCGGTATCGTCGGACCGGTATTCCAGGATGTCGCCTGGCTGGCAATCGAGTACCCTACACAAAGCTTCCAGAGTGGAAAATCGGATCGCGCGGGCGTGGCCGTTCTTCAAGATAGACAAATTGGCCAGCGTCAGATCGACTTTAGCAGCCAAATCGGATAAACCGATCTTTCGTCTGGCCATCATAACATCCAGATTGACAATGATCGACATGACGGCCTCCTTATATAGTCAGTTCATTTTCCGACTTTACTTGATGAGCCTGGCGGAAGACTTCAGATAAAATCAAGGCAATTAATACCAGCAATAAGAAAATAATCGTGCAGAACGAAGTCAGCAGAGTATTGTAAGTCAGGACCTTTGCGATGAAGGTAACCAACAGAATGCCGCAGGCACAGGCTACCCGGAAAAACGAATGTGATTGGGCGGCCGCGAAAGGATTGCCGTTTTCCAATCGCCGCAAGATCAGATGGCCTTCCAGAAGCAGCCAGGCGGTGCCGATGCCGGAAGCATAAAAGAACGCCAGATAAAAAGGATAGCTGTTCGCCGGCAGATCACTGGGATAACCGACTGCCGCCCCGGGCGCGATATCGGTCCGGCTATATAAATCGAGTTGGGTGATCAAAACCGGGTTTTCATAAAGAAACGTTAAAAGCCGGGGCAGAAATATCAGAACCAGAATATTGACAACCAGAAGAACGTCCACAAAAACGCGTAGAAAACTTGCCAGACTGTGTTTGCCGATAATCAGCATGTCATGCACCTCCACAGGGTTTTGATAAACTTGTTCTACCACAGAGCTGATCAATAATCAATAAAAATTTATCGATTAACAATAAATTTGTGCCGATAAACAAATAAACCCTTGTTATACAACCGTTCGTCTGTTCGTCTGCGATGACGGCGGTCAGGATTTGCGGCCTAATTGGCGCCGGGGCAGAAAAATGTGCCGGGTCAGGAAAAATAATCCGACCCAGAAGGCGAAAGCCAAAGCGGACGACGCGGCCGCGATCCAGATGATGAAAGCGAGCGTCAGCGGCCGGACCGGCCCGCCGGCCGGCGCGGCTGCCAGGCGAAACAGCGTGTTGCCGGCTGTAAGCAACAAGGTCAACACCAACGAACTGGGAACGGTTAAGGCGATAGCGTTTTTTATGGCGGCAGCTGAATCACCCAGAAGATCACTAAGCCATAACCGATCCTCGCGTGTGATAGACAATCCTTCGAGAATGCGGGTTATCGCGTCCAGACGCCGGCTTAATTGCGGGTCATCCGGCAAAACCTGCAGCAGGGGATGGATGTTAGCCGATAAAAGGAGCAGCAAGCCGCCGCTCGACACCCAACGCCGCCGGACCGCATCGCCATAACGGAGCATCACCATGAGGGTGAACTCGGACGTCCCGCCGTCGGTATTGTAAAGCTCGTGAAGCAAAGCCCATTTACGGTATTTGCCCACTTGGCGGGAATATTCCGGGTATTGGCCGTCATAACCTCTTTCATGCATCAGCTTGTCAACCCGTTGGTTCAGTTCCGCGAGCCATGGTTCGGCCGGCCGGCCGGGATATCGCCCGGAGAGGCGATAAAAAGCCATGGACAAATGGCCATGCAGATCGGGATCCCCCGGCGCGCGGGTGCTGTGCTGCTGCCAAAGTCGCGCCGCTTTAACGCGACAATACCGTTGAATGCGGGTTTCCCGGCGGATCGGCACGGGCGTGTCAGGATTCGCGGGGTGCATATCCGGCCAGATTTCAACCGGCAGATATAACACCTGAACCGCCTGGCGCAGCGCTTCGGCCAAAGGCTGATCGTCTCCGTCCGAACGCAGCCAGACACCGGCGGCGTCAACCAAGTCCGATAGTTCTTGCCGCGATAAATCACATAACCAGCGGTCGGCAAAAGATACTGATTCAATTTCGGTATTTTCTTGCCCGGCTTCCTGCCGGTCGGCTTGTTTTTGTCTCCGGATCAGGTCACGATTATAACGCCGGCATTGTTTCGCCGGATCATTCAGCCATTGGCTGTCCAGCAGCATCAGCAGGCGGCAAACCGGCAAAATTTCCTGTTCTTCCGGCCAGAGCATTTTATCGCCGAGAATGGCGGCTTTTTCTACTAATTCTTCGGCGTCGGCCGCCACATAAGCGGTATCCTGTTCGTACCGGTGGGCATAAGCGAAAAAGCGGGCTCGCGCGGTCAGACCTTCTGTAAACAGAGTCATGACCAGCGGCGCTCCATTGGCCAGCTCAAGGTACAATTTGACGCCGGGCGGATCATCGCCGGCGATTACTGTCTCTTCTGCCTGGCTGAGCCTGCCGCTTAACGGAAGTGTGAAAGGAATGAAGCCTGCGGCAGGGAAAACCAGCGCCAGATCGCCCCAGGAAGCCGGACTGGTTTCTAGAATAATCAAGCCGGCCTCATCACGACCGATCCGAATTTCGATCGCCTGCTCCGGGCTAAAAAAGATTTTCCGTATAGAATCGTTCAGGACAATATCCTGCCAATAAGGTTCTGTTCTTTGATTCACATATCCTCCAGGGAATTTGCCGGGGATTCCGTTTCATAATGGAAAAGCGCGGCCAGCTGCGGATCGCTTAACGCCATGATACGTTCGGAATGTTCGTCCGCGGGTTGCGTCAGATCCCGGGCATGACGCGCGACGGCAGCGGAGACGAAATCTTCGATTCTTAAATGCCGCATCAAGAAGAAAAGCTCGGGTTCATGATCCAGCCGGGCGCCGATTCCGTACAAAACGGCTGCGGCATGTTTACATAAATCTGCCCAATCGGGGCAGTCACAGGCAAAATGGATTTGCCTGGGGTTCGGGAACAATCCGCTTTCCCGGTTGGTCAGCAGATCGGACAAATCGGCGGGCAGCGACCCGGTCAGCAGAGCGTCGAGAG
Source organism: uncultured Oscillospiraceae bacterium (assembly GCA_964427795.1). Classification (GTDB taxonomy): domain Bacteria; phylum Bacillota; class Clostridia; order Saccharofermentanales; family UBA5734; genus JAYFQE01. The sequence continues at coordinate 21,547 of CAYRWC010000003.1, forward strand.
AAAGAATGCTTCCGCCGCAGGCCTGCAGTACGGTGTTCAAACGGTTCTGCGGCAGCGGATCCAGCGTGATCCGGACTTGATATGGCGCTCGCCTGCTGCCCTGAACGCAGCCGAGGATTTCTCCGGGTTTGATCTTTAAATCCAAAACGGCTCCGGCCCGGACATAAGTCCTGCCCCGGCCCAAACGACTGTAAAAATCGGCATAACGTTCAAGATTGGCGATCCAGGCTTTACCCCACCAAGTCCTGGCAATGGAACGGCCGGCAATCACGACCGGCTCGCCGGAATCCATACCTGCGCCTAACACTTTGCCGGTCCGGCCGCGCGACGCGCGCGCTTTAATCAAAGCGGCAGGCGCCTGATCGGCTGTATAACGATGCTCAGGCATTGACTGCCCCTTTCCGGTTCCGGTCAGGATAGACGCAGCAACTGGAATAATTGCTCCGGTTCCATCTCGGTAATCCATTTATCCTGCCGGTCGGTGATCAGATCCTGAACCAGCTGTTTTTTATCTTCTATCATTTTATCAATCTTTTCTTCAATTGTTCCCTCTGAAACAAAAAGATGAACCAGAACTTGACGCGTCTGCCCGATTCGGAAAACCCGGTCGGTTGCCTGGTTTTCAACAGCCGGATTCCACCAGCGGTCAAAATGGATCACATGATTGGCGGCGGTCAGATTCAAACCGAGCCCCCCTGCTTTTAACGAAAGGACCAGGAAAGGGATGCCGGCGTCGGATTGAAAGCGCGCGACAATCATCTGCCTGGCCGCGACCGGCGTGCCGCCGTGCAGAACCAAACCCGGATGACCGAAAATCGAATCCAAAAAGCAGCGCAAGGGTTCAACCATTTCCTGAAACTGGGTGAAAACGAGCACTTTTTCGTGTTTCTCGCGGATCGTGTCGCATATTTCACGCAGCCGGGCGAATTTGCCGCTATCTGATTCCTGGTAACCGGCCTGGCCAAGATACAAATCCGGGTGGTTGCATAGCTGTTTCAAGTGGACGAGAGCGGCTAATACCAAACCGCGGCGTTCCATCAGTCCGTTGACTTGCCGCAGATTGTTTTCCAGATCGTTTACGGTCTTTTTATAGAGGCCTGCCTGCCGGCGGCTGAGACGGCTATAAGCTATGACCTCGATTTTTGCCGGTAAATCCCGGATAACCGCCGGATCGGTTTTGACCCGACGCAGTAAAAACAAGTTGACAACCTGACGCAAAGGCGCGTAACCGTCCGGCTGTTTGGGCAGTTTGCGGGCAAACGCGGTAAATTCGGCCGGCGTTCCCAAAAGGCCTTTGTTAAGAAAATCAAAAATCGACCAGAGGTCGGCAAGCTGGTTTTCAATCGGTGTGCCGGTCAAGGCGATGCGAAACCCCGCTTTCAGCTGTTTAACCGCGCGGGTTTGCCGGGCTGCCGGATTTTTGATGGCTTGAGCTTCATCGAGAACCAGCAGATCCCAGTCGACGGTACGCAGCCATTCGGTGCGCAGAACCAGTCCGTAAGTGGTAATCAGCAGATCGTATCGGAAAGATCGATCATCCGGCGCCGTTTCGGGCACCGGCGTCTCAGAGGAATGAAGAATCAGAAAACGCAGAGCGGGAGCAAAACGGCGGATTTCCGCCTGCCAATTACCGATAAGCGAAGCCGGAACAACCAGCAGCATACGTATCTGACCCGTCCGGCGCATGGCGTTCATCAGAGCGATAACCTGGATCGTTTTACCCAGGCCCATATCATCGGCCAGACAAGCTCCAAGACGCATGCGCTTCATTTCCTGAAGCCAGAATAAACCGCGTTCCTGGTAAGGCCGCAGGCAGGCGCGAAAATCATCGCCCGATTCCGGCCGGCTGCCGGTTCCGGCCGCAGTTTGGCCGGCCGGCGCCTGAACCAGCCGGGCTGCCCAGCCGCGCAGCCAGCTGCCCTGGTTGATTTCCAGGACTTCAGTCGATTTATCTGTACCGCTATGAACGTTATTGCCGTGTTCCAGGTGCAGCCGATCGTTTTTCATCTGCAGGCGAAGCGCTTGCAGAAGCGTTATTTTATTGTGCCCCAGAGTTTTCTGCACTTGCTCATATGCTTTCAGCAAATCCTTCAATTGTTCCGGATCCACTTCGGTCCAATGTCCTTTGATCCGTAAAAGACCGGCCGATTCGGCAGATAATTGTTCTATCTCACTCAGGCTGACGCTTGCGTCGCCGAGCATCAAATCCAAACGAAAATCAAGCAGGGCATCAAGACCCAGCCGGGCCGGTTCCTGGTCGCCAAGGGTTACATTGATCCGCGCCGCCGCCGTCCGCTGCCGCCACCAGTCGGGCACACGGCAGACCACGCCGGCAGCTTCGCAATCAGGTATGCCGCGTAAAAATTGCCAGGCTTCCCGGGCAGACAGCCTCAGTGGATGCATCAGTTCACCGGATTGCAACCAGCTGCGGATTAAGCCGTTTTTCTCGGCAGCGCGATGAACGGCCGTCAACATGGCCAATTGCCGCTTCATATCGCCGGCGGTTTGATCGAGCGCCCGGCGCAGGGGTATTTGCAGCAGGAGACCATTATTCTTCCGCCGGACCGCATACGTTGCCAGAAATGCAAAAGGATATTGGGGCTCCGGATTTTCCACCAGATTGAAAATGACCTTGCCGGCGGTATGCCATCCTGATCGGTGGGCGGTAAACCAGTCTTCGGCTGATCCCGGCCAATCCTTCAATTCGCGGCGGAACGCTTCATTGCTCATGGCGAGCACCGCTTGCAGCCAGTCTTGGTCCGGCTGCCGCCCGCCCGGCATAAACGGCGCGTCATTCAGAATATCGGAGCGCTGATCGGCAGGCAGTTCGACATATATTTGGCTGCGGTTGAATTCAAGGTCCGGCAGATGTGATGCCTGGAGCAGGAAAGCCCGGACGATCCGCCGCAAATAATCCAGAGAAGGGGATAAATCAACAGCCGGATCGCTGAAGCCCAGACGCAGTAAAAATTGTTCAGGCGGCGGGTCATCGCGTATCAGATCCTGCTGCAGGCCGGCTTGTTCGGCGGATGGTGCTTGATCAGGCCCGGCGTTTTCAAAAGACCAGGCGAAACCCTGCGGTTCCAGCCAAATAATGAGGATCTGTCCGGATACGCCGGCTTGCGGTGGATTAAGTTGCGGCGTTTGTTTCAATAGTGGCATATATTTCCTGACATATTTTTTACTTAACATTTCTGCGGATTTTTGGGCACTGATCCCCGCTCCGCAGGAGGTCAAAGGTTTCACGGATAATACTACACCTATACGTCGAAAAATCAATGAAACGGCAGCTATTCAATGAAAAAACCGTTATAATAGGGCTATTGATTTTTTGATTCAATCAGGTTCAGGCAACTGAATCCTGGTGAGCCGGATGCCCGGCGGAGGAGCGAAATATGATTCGTATTGCGATGTTGTCAAAGTGGCACGTGCACGCCGCCGGATATGCGCGCCAGATACAATCATCGGACGATGCCTGTATTGCCTGTGTCTGGGATGACGATCAGGAACGGGGCGGCACCTGGGCATCCGAACTGGGCGTATCCTTTATTCCCGATTTGAACGAGGTGCTGGCCAGACCCGATATCGACGCGGTCGTCATTGATTCGCCGACCAGCGACCACGCCCGTTTAATGATTGCCGCGGCCAAGGCGGGAAAACATATATTTTCGGAAAAAGCCATGGCTCCGACCTTGGCGGAATGCCGCGCCATATCGGCGGCAATAGCCGGCGCGGGCGTTAAATTCTGCCTGTCCTTGCCGAATTTGACGACATCGCTGGTGCAATACGCCCGCAAGGCCATTGACGACGGCTTGCTGGGGCGCGTGCATTATTTCCGGATGCGTACGGCGCACGGCGGCAGCCTTCTGGGCTGGCTGCCCGACTACTGGTACGACGTGGCCAAAGCGGGAGGCGGCGCCATGATGGATCTGGGCTGCCATCCGATGTATACGGCATCCTGGCTGCTCGGTCGGCCCAGGCGGATCGCTTCTGTTTTCAACAACACGGTTTGCCCCATGCCGGCTGAAGATAATGCCGTATCGGTCGTCGAATTTGAGAACGACGCGATTGCCGTGCTGGAGACGTCTTTTATTTCACCCTGGTCGGCCAACTGTTTCGAATTGCTGGGCACGGAGGGCGCGATCGTCGCGGTCGGCAACGATGTCAAGGTGCGCAGCAGGATGTTTGCCGTCGACGGCTGGGTTATCCCGGACAAACTGCCCGAACCGCAGCCTTTGGCTCTGCGCCAATGGTTGGACGGAATCCTGCACGGTGCCCCCATCCCGTTTGATACGGCGCGCGGAGAAGCGCTGACCGAATTGCTGGAAAAAGCTTATCAGGCTCATGAAGCGCAGGCGGTCCTCACATTCTGAACAACAAATTTTCTGATCGGAGATCTGAAAGCATCATGACATCATCTGAAATAAAAGCCGGCCGGAATGCCGCGCGAACCGGTCCTCTTTATATTGTCGCCGCCGCTTTGCTGTGGAGCACGGCCGGCTTGCTGATTAAATATCTGCCCTGGCATCCGATGGCCATTGCTTCCGTGCGCAGTTTTCTGGCA
>CAYRWC010000004.1:0-24413 GCA_964427795.1 uncultured Oscillospiraceae bacterium
GCCCGGATCTCTCCTGCAAAGAGGGTCCGGGCTTTTTTATTGTCAATTTAACAAGTATCAATACTGTAGGATTGGGATATTGTACAAGAATGAATGTGCACAGCTAATTCATGTGGCTATGAAAATAGTTTTAGTGTACAATCCTAATAGTTTGGTATGTAACAGCTGCGATATGAAAATCGACAGATTGTTATCGTTAATGATCCGGCTGACAGAATCGCTTGAATAATTCCGCGGCCGGCGGTCAGATCGGGAGGTTCTTTCATGAGTCGCTTCTTAAGAAAAACAGTCAATCTGGCAGTCATTCTCAGTCTCCTGGCAACAAGCCTTTTAACCGGCGCCTGCAACTTTTTTCCAACTGAGGAAGAAGAGCTGGCTCCGCCTCTGATGCAGCCGGCAACCATCGAATACAAAACCGAGGAAGTGAAACTGGGCACGCTGATTCAACAGCTCCGCGTATCCGCCGCTTTCTACCCGGAGATTCAGAAATCTCTCTCCTTTGAAAAGCAAGGCGGCCGTTTGAAATCGGTCAATGTACGGGTAGGGCAGGATGTCAAAGCCGGCGATCTGATCGCCGAACTCGACTCGTCTTCACTGGCCAATTCCGTAACCATACAGGAAATTGAAGTTCAAAAGAGCCAGTTGACCGTTGACCAGCTGAAAGCCGGCCAGGCCGACGCATACACACTCAAGCGTGCCAAGCTGGATCTTGAGCAGCAGGAGCTGAGGCTGACCGATCTGAGGCAGCAGCTCGCGGCCACGCAAATCGTTGCTCCGATCGACGGCGAAATCACCTATGTGATCAGCACTTCGATCGGCGAGTATGTCAACGCTTATCAGATCGTTGCGAAGGTTGCCGATCTGAAGGAACTGGTTCTGGTTACGACGTCCGACAAAGCGTCGGAGCTGCCGATCGGCGCCGCTGTAACCGTGGAGTTTCAGAAGCAGGAGCTGCAGGGTGAGGTTGTAGCCAATCCGTCGTCCCTTTTTAACGATCCGGACGAAAATCTGCAGAAAGCGGCGATCGTACGCATTTCCGGAACCTTGCCCGAGGCGGTGACGCTCGGCAGCGACGCCCGGATTACCTATGTTCAGGAAAAACGCGAGAATGTTATTGTTTTACCTCGCACCCAGATCAATATGATGAGCGGCAGACGTTATGTCAATGTATTGGAAGACGGTGTCCGCGTAGAAAAAGACGTCGAAGTCGGCCTGACGACGGATACCGAAGCGGAAATCGTCAAAGGCCTTGCGGTTGGCGACCAGGTTATCGTCAATTAAGGGGGCTTTGCCGTGCTCGCACTGGTCATTCGTAAAATTTTCAGCAATTCCTGGAAAATCGTCTGCCTGCTCCTGGGATCGATTCTGGTTGTCGGTATGGTTTGCAGTATCCCGATCTATACGAACGGCATTCTGCAGCGCTTATTAACGAAGGATCTGGAATCGGCCCAGGCTAATAATCAGCGATATCCCGGCTATTTGGTCCTCTCCAACAATTACAGCTATATCGGTGGCCAGCAGGCCGCCCAGACGATGGTCGATCTGCGGACGGCATATGCCGAAATGGTTGCCGATATGCCTGTCGACGCAACCGTGACGCTCGAATCGCAGCAGATCAATAATCTGTACCAGATGTATGACAGCGATAAGGGAACGACACGCCAGAGTTTTACCCTGAACAGCATGTCTGATTTTTCGCAGCACATCAATCTGGTCAAAGGACGGCTGTACGACCCGGACCGCTCCGACGGCGTTATTGAAGTAATCGTCAGCGATGCGGCGCTGAAAAATATCTCGATGGTTATGGACCGGGATTACGAAGTTTACAGCTATAAACAGAAGAAGGATGAGCCGCCGCTTTTTAAGATCCGTATTGTCGGCCTTTATGAAGCGTCCGACAATTCGGATCTTTACTGGTATTTGCATATCAACAGTTTCCAGGAAGCGTTGATGACCGACGCGGGAGCCATGCAGCGTCTGGTTGAACAGCAGCCGACCTTGTCGATCAGCGAACAGCAGTTGATTTCAGCTTATGATTATTATAAATTCCGCATACAGGATGTCAGCCAGATTAAAGCGATTTATCAGCGAGGAACCGCTCTGGCTGAAGCAAATACCAGAACAACCAAGTTGATTTCCACATTTTATAATGTAATCGAAGGGTATACCGAACGGGAAGCGGAACTCAAACTGACTTTGCAGATTTTGATCGTCCCCATATTATTGATGCTGGTTTTTTATATTTTCATGGTTTCGCAGCTGATGGTCCGCAGTGAAACCGGCGTTATATCGGTTTTGGAAAGCCGTGGCGCCGGCCGGTCGCAGATCTTGACGCTATACGGGCTGGAGAGTCTGCTCCTGGGCATTGTAACCCTGGCCGTCGGTCCGTTTCTCGGATTATGGATGGTGCGGGTGATCGGCGCGGCCAACGGCTTTCTGGAGTTTGTCAACCGTAAGGCCCTCAATGTGGCGCTGGACAAGCAAGCGATTACTTATGGCGTAATTGCCGTTTTATTGTTAGTTCTGACAACCTTGCTGCCGGTATTCCTCCAGTCCCGGACTTCGATTGTCCAACAGAAACGTAAAAAATCGCGTATCGGCAAAGCGCCTTTCTGGCAGCGGTTGTTTTTAGATTTCATATTGCTCGGCGTCAGTTTTTATGCTTTATACCGTCTGCGCGCTCAATTGGCGATCCAGCAGGCGAGCGGCGCCGTCGGAACGGAAATGGATTTGGATTTCCTGCTATTCCTGTCCTCGACGTTGTTTATCCTGGGCGCCGGCTTGTTTTTTCTGCGGCTGTATCCGTTCCTGCTGCGTTTTGTCTATTTTCTGGGGCGCCGCTTCTGGAATCCGGTTATGTATGCTTCTTTCCATCAGATCAGCCGTTCAAACGGTCAGGAGCAGTTCCTGATGATTTTCCTGATTTTAGCATTATCCATCGGCCTCTTTAATGCCAATGCGGCCCGCACCATCAACCGGAACACTGAAGACAGCATCCATTGTAAAATGGGCGCCGACATTTGCCTGCAGGAGTATTGGCAGAAATACGACAAGAACGGCCAGCCGATATCGGAAAACGGCGGCGGTGAAATGAATATGGGCAGCGCGACGACCACTGCCGATACGGTTGTGAAATATATTGAACCCAATTTTAAAAAATATGAAAAACTCGACGGCGTTGAAGCGGCTGCCCGGGTTTTCCGGACAGAAGACGCCCGAATCAGCAAAGGCACAACGCGCAGCAACGCCATTAATCTGATGGCCATCGATCCCTATGATTTTGCCCGCACAGCCTGGACGCGCTCCGATCTTTACCGCTACAACATGAATGAGTATATGAATGTCATGATCAGTATGCCCAACGCGGTTATTTTGTCCGGCGATTTAAAGGAATCCCTGGGCATCAATGTCGGCGACGCCATTATTTATACGGTGAACGGAACCGATAGCGTTAACGGCGTCGTCATTGCTTTTGTCGATTACTGGCCGGGTTATCAGCCGGCCGTGGCCGACAAATCAGGTCAATTGAAGAACCAAAGCCTGATCGTATCCAGTCTGGAATTTGTCCTCAGCAATTCGGCCGTCCAGCCTTATGAAGTCTGGCTGAAACGCGCCGACGGCACGACCGATAAAACAATTTACGACGCGCTGGAAACCGATTCGATCAATGTGACGAAGATTAATTCGGCAACACAGAAGATTACGCTCGCGAAAAACGATCCGCAGCTGCAGGGGACAAACGGAGCTCTGACCCTGGGCTTCATCGTATCCATGCTGATTTGCGCCGTCGGATTTCTTATTTACTGGATCATGTCTGTACAAGGGAGAGTCTTGCAATTCGGCATCTTTCGGGCTATGGGCCTGAGCAAGGGTTCGGTGATCGGCATGTTGATAGCCGAACAGGGCTTGGTTTCGGGAGTGGCCATCATCGCCGGCATTCTCCTTGGCAATCTGAGCAGCTACCTGTTTGTTCCCCTGTTCCAGCTGGTATACAGTTCAACCGAACAGCCGATTCCATTCCGGGTCATTTCTCTGGCCAGTGATGCCCGAAAGATCTATCTGATTCTGGGCGCGTTGCTGTTGCTTTGCTTTGTGGTTCTGATCCGTCTGATTTTACATATCCGCATCGACCAGGCGGTCAAATTGGGAGAGGATTAAAAATGCCGGAGCGTAAAGAACAATTGGCATTATTGGATATGCCGGACTCGGTTATTTACCGTACTGAACAGTTATGCCGGAATTTCATATCCGGACATGAAACGATAACGGTTTTGCAAGACATCAACCTGGTTGTGCCGCGACAATCCTTGACCATGCTCAAGGGGCGTTCCGGTTCAGGCAAAACAACCTTGCTCAATTTGCTGGGCGCGTTGGATCGGCCGACAGCCGGAAAAGTCTTTTTCGGCGGCCAGGAAATATCGGCGATGCCGGACCGTATCCGCGATCAATTGCGCCGGCGCCATATGGGTTTCGTTTTTCAGTCGGTAGCCTTGATCGCTTCGATGACCGCTTATGAAAATGTGGAATTCGGCTTGCGTGTTTCTGGTTTCAACAGTCATCAGAGAAAAGCGCGCGTTGAGGAAGTGCTGGAACTGGTCGGTCTTGAAAAACGGATGAAGCACCGGACCCAGGAATTATCGGGCGGCGAGCAGCAGCGGGTTGCCGTTGCCCGCGCTATAGCCCACCGTCCGACCGTTGTCTTTGCCGATGAGCCGACGGCCGAACTCGATACCAATATGGGGCTGCAGGTCGTCGGCCTGCTGCGGTCTTTGGTGGAAAAAGAAGGCCTGACCGTGATTATGACGACGCATGACCCGAATATGATCGAACTGGCCGATCTGGTTTTTTCGTTGGATAGCGGGGTGGTTCAGGCATGATTGAATGCGAGAATCTGGTTAAAATATATAAGACCCGCGATTTTGAGGTTCTTGCTCTGCAAGGTCTGGATTTGACGGTTGAGAATGGTGAATTGATGGCTATTATCGGCAACAGCGGTTCCGGCAAATCGACGCTGCTCAATATGCTGGGCGGTCTTGACCGTCCCTCGGCCGGCAGACTGATGGTGGCCGGCCAGGATTTGCTGAAGCTCAACGACAGCCAGCTGGTTACCTACAAAAGGCGGACGGTCGGTTTTGTCTGGCAGAATAACGCCCGCAATTTGATTCCTTATTTAACTGCCGCGCAGAACGTTGAGGTGCCGATGATTTTCAATTCCGGCCGCAAAAGGCGTGAACGGGCTCTGGAGCTTCTGGACATGGTCGGGTTGTCCCATCGCAGTAAAAGCCGGCTGCAGGAGTTGTCGGGCGGAGAGCAGCAGCGCGTGGCTATTGCGATCGCTTTGGCCAACAATCCCCAGTTGTTGCTGGCGGACGAGCCGACCGGTTCGGTCGACCGCAAGACGGCCGACATGATTTATGAATTATTCCGTACGTTAAACCGAAAACTCAATCTGACGATTGTCATTGTAACGCACGACCGGCAATTGTCACGGCAAGTCGAACGTGTCGTGGCGATTCGCGACGGCCGTACCAGCAGCGAGTTCCTGCTGAAACACAGTTATCTGGAAGAATTAGCCAAATTGCAGGCTTTAGGATTGTCGGAACAAGATTCTGCGGACAAGTCACACGAGGAGCTGGCCGTACTCGACCGCAGCGGAAGGCTGCAGCTGCCCCGCGAATATTTGACGGCGCTGGGCATTCAAGGCCGCGGCATGTTGAAAGCAGAAATGGAAGACGGCCGGATCATTCTGACTAAGCCGTCGGAAGAAGATAATCAGACCGGCGCGGCCGGCGATGCGAAAGCGGCGTCCGCGAATGATGCCGGCCACGAATCGACGACGCCGCCGGCCGATTCGCAGTGATTAACCCGGATTCGCCCGGAATCAGCTCAATTCGGCAATCGTAAGATACAAGGCGGGATTTCCCTGAAGCACGCGCATCATCCATTGCGACTGGCCGAGAGCGTGCAGGATGCGGGCGATGATGGGCGGCGCTATTCTCAACGCATTGCAGATCTGCCAGATTTTACTTATACTGATATTACTGGGATGATTTTCCAGTGAATTGATATAAGACAGGTTGGCTTGCGATTTGCGGGCAAGCTCTCCCTGTGAGCAGGCTTTCATTTCACGAAGTCTGCGGATGACGTATCCCTCCTGATGGTCGGGCCGGCGCCGGGATATGAGATAGATTTGCCGATATTCTTTTTTCAGTCGAATCGGGGCATTCCCAGCCAGTCGCATGATGATCATCCCTCCCTCAGCAAGATAGTCGTATCTTGCCAGTCATTATAAGCAATTTATGACTGATGGGCAAGACAATAAATGATTTAAGAGCTTAAATAAACAAAATGAAGAGGAGGGCGTTCTATGTCTGACATCATCAGCCAAGGGCAGATGCCTGCGGCGAACCGCCAGGAACGAGCGATTCTGGCGACGTTGGTACTGAACGAAAGCGGTGCCGCCGGACAGGAAGAAGCCGCGCATTCGCTGGATGAGCTGGCCGAATTAGCCGAATCGGCCGGCGCTGTCGTCGTCGGTCGGGCTATGCAGCGCCGGCCGGCTCCGGACCCTGCTTACTTTGTCGGTAAAGGAAAAGTTCAGGAACTGCGTGAAGCCTGTGCGGCTCAGTCTGCTGATTTAATTATATTTGACGATGAACTGACCGGATCGCAAATCCGCAACATAGAAAATTTAACCGATTGCAAGGTGATAGACCGGACCCTGCTGATTCTGGATATCTTCGCCCGGCGTGCCCGCAGCCGGGAAGGCAAGCTGCAAGTCGAACTGGCTCAGCAGCAATATCGGCTGACTCGGCTGGTTGGCTTGGGTCAGGCGCTGTCCCGACTCGGCGGCGGCATCGGCACGCGCGGCCCGGGCGAATCTAAACTGGAGAGCGACCGGCGGCATATCAACCGGCGTGTCCTTTATCTCAAGCAGGCGCTGGACGAACTGACCGAACAACGGGATCGGACACGGCGGCAGCGGCAGGAAAATGAGATGCTGACCTTTGCCGTGGTCGGATATACCAATGCCGGCAAATCAACCTTGATCAACAAGTTATGCCAAAGCAGCCTGCTGACAGCCGATCAGGTTTTTGCCACGCTGGATCCGAGCGTGCGGCGGCTGCCGCTTCCGGACGGCAATCCGGTGCTCCTGGTCGATACGGTCGGTTTGATTCGTAAGTTGCCGCATCATCTGGTTGAAGCTTTTCAGGCGACTTTGGAGGAAGCGTCGGAAGCCGACGCCATTCTGGAGGTTATCGATACGGCCGATCCGGACGCGGCTGCTCAGATGGCGGTGGTTGAAGATCTGCTGGTTCGTTTGGACGCTGCCGGAAAACCGCGCTTCTTTGTTTTCAATAAGATAGATTTGCTGCCGAATGAGCCGGATGTGGCCGATCCGGATCAAATCGACGCGGAACCGGCCGGGCTGAGTTCCGAATTATACGCCAAATTGCCCGTCGGACAGCGAAAACAAGCCTTTTTGGTTTCAGCGCTCAACGGCGGCGGCCTGGACAGCCTTCGCCAGGCGATCATCGATTTTTGTACGGCCAGCCAAATGAGCTGCGAAATTCTGCTTCCTTATCCGCAAGCCGGATTGCTGGCTTATGTCCGCCGGTATGGACGGCTGGATCAGGTTTCCTATCTGCCTGAGGGGATTTCTGCTTCAATCCATATCGGATACAGTCATTTCAACCCTTTAAGGCCTTATGTACGGCTTGCGGAAAAAGCCGAAGAGCGGTAAACTATTTGACATTCAAAGCATCAACGGGGAGGTGTCTGCCGCCAGGCAAAAGCCGATGGATGAGTATGAGAAGAGGGTAAACCAGCTCATGCTGGATATTTTCGACCGTATTCTGGTGACAGAGGAAAAAGCGCTCAGCAAAGGGTATTTTCATGACCTTTCTGTTGCCGAGATGCACACTCTGGAAGGAATCGGTCTCTATAACAGCCGGACGATGAGTGAAACGGCAGCTACTTTGGAAGTGACGACCGGGACATTGACGGTCGCTGTCGATCGTTTGGTGCGCAAGGGTTATGTCGAGCGCCATCGGGATCTGATCGACCGGCGCGTTGTCCGGATCCAACTGACAAAAAGAGGCAAACTGGCTTATCGGATGCATAATAAATTCCATACCCTGCTGGTGGACCGGCTGGTCGCTCCGTTAAATGAAGAACAACGACGAATCTTTCTGGATACCTTAACGGAAATATCCGGTTTCGTCAACGAGCAATACCGCCGGTACAACATGTTGAATTTGCAAGGAGGCCTGCATGACAGCCGACAAATCGCCGAATGACATATATTATAAAGTCAAACAGACCGTTGCGGAAGTTGCGGGAGTCGAAGCCGAACAAATAGACAGCCGGACCGAATTGATCATGGATCTGAATCTGGATTCGCTGGCGCTTTTTGAAATTGTCATCGACCTGGAAGAATATTATGATCTGCAAATCAGTGATGAAGATGTCGATCGAATTAAAACCGTGGGCGACATCGTGGATTTTATCGACCATAAAAGACCGGCCGGCCGGCCGGGAAAATGACGCCGGAATAAAACAGGCCGTTAACCGGCAGAACGCGGGGCATACAAGATGAATCAGGCACCGGATTATTTCATGTTCATCATCAATCCCAAAGCCGGTCATTTGGATAAAACGAATTTGGCAGATCGGATAAAGGCCGTTTTTTCCGAACAGGGCGGCAAGATTGAATGTCAGGTCGTACAAACCGAAAAGGCGGGTCAGGCGAAGGATCTGGCGGCAGATTGCGCTTCCCGATACGGTTCGCGGGCGGTTATTTTTGCTTGCGGCGGCGACGGTACTGCTCGCGAAGTCGCCAACGGCGTGGCTCGGACCGATGCCGCCATGGGTTTGGTGCCGATCGGCACGGCCAATGATTTTGCCAAAACCGCCTTGCCTGACTTCCGACTGGACTGGCTGCTGCCGCGGCTGCCCCGGCCTGATATCCGGCCGATCGACGTCATTGAAGCCGACGGGGAGATTTGCCTGAACATCGCGTCGTTGGGCTTCGACACCAAGGTGCAGCGCCAGGCATCCCGGCTGAACGCCCGCTTTCCCCGACTCGGCCAATTTTCGTATTCTCTGGCCGTTGTTTTGTCGCTGTTCGGCAAGCGCGAGTATCCGATGCATTATCGGATGCAAGCCGTAGATAAGGACGGCCGAACGGGAACGATCGAGGGCGACGCCCGTTCTATACTCGCGGCTATCTGCAACGGCCATTATTATGGCGGCGGTTTCAATCCGTCGCCACAGGCCCGGTTGGATGATGGGCTGCTGGATTTCTGTTTGGTCGACAATTTGCCGATGCGCCGGATTATCCCGCTGATTCCGCGTTATAAGAAGGGGACACATCTGGGAGATCCGGCCATCCATCTCTGGTCGGTCGTCTCCGGTCATATACAGGCGCAGGAAGGATTGCTACTCGGCAATTATGACGGCGAATCATTTGAGAAGAAAATGATCGATTTCCGGATCCTTCCGGGTGTCTTGCGGTTCGCTTTTTATTGAAATGTTCTGGGGACGGTTTTCTCGCGAAACCGCTCCTCCATCCAGGCGGTCAAAGCTGCCGTCATATCGCGCGCGCTGGCGTAATCGGCAGGATTGAGCGGCTTGCCGAAGGTCAATATGATTTCGCGTTTGCGGCCGGTTGCGGGATCGTGTGTCTGCGGTTTCTTCATATGCCGGCTGAAAACTTCATAGCCGCCGTCGATGAAAACCGGCAGCAGAGGCACTTTGCTTTTAATGGAGATATAAGCTGCGCCGTCTTTAAATGAGCCAAGATGTCCGTCGACAGAACGGGTTCCTTCCGGATGAACCAATAGGATATTGCCCTCGTCGACTTTCCGTCTGGCAACGATCAGCCCGCGGACCGGATTGCCGAAACGGTCGACGGCGATCGCCCGGCCGACCCGGACGATCAGCTTGCCGAGCAGGCCGTGGCTGTCTTCCAGATCTTTGGCGGCAATACAGCAGAACTTGCGAAAATGCCGCCGCGGCAGATAGGAACCGATCCACATGCCGTCGACATAAGTCTCGTGATTGGCGGCGATGACATAGGGAATGTCGCAGGGAATATTTTCCAGGCCTTTGGCGCTTAGTTTGACGCCCAACCGGGTATAGACCATTCCAAAAGCATAGGCCAGATTTCCTATCAGACCGCGCCGGAGAGGGTATTTGTCATATTGATGGTCCGCCGGCGGCCGGGCCGCTTTTTTCCCGGCCGGCAAAGATGATGCATTGTTGTTCAAAACAAGTCAGTCCTCCAATAAATTTACATTCAGTTGCAGGATAACATAAACATTGTTAAAATACGATAGTTCAATGTTAAACGAATGATGAACGCATTTTGCCGGTTAATTCTTGATGACATGACGAGGAGCCGATGAAGCGCCGGACCGGCTTGTGCCCGGTCGGCAGGGGAGGCTGGCTGATGGCGTTAACCTTGCTTTATAGTTCACAACGCGGCGCGCTCAGAGACGCCTGTCTGCGCCAGGTTTGCGCGTTAACCGCCGCCTGGCCGGATAAGCGCGCCATATTGCTGGTGCCGGAACAAACGAAAATGGACGTCGAACGCGATTATCTGCGCCTGTCCGGCCAGTCCGGACTGATGATGGCCGAGGTTCTGAGCTTCCGGCGCCTGGCTTGGCGTTTACTCGGCGAGGTGGGGCGCCAGCCGCTGCGTCCGATTGATAAAATCGGCCAAGCCATGCTTTTGCACCGCTTGATGAAAGAACACCAGAATCAACTCCACATGCTTGGCTTTTTGGCGGATAAACCGGGTTTTATCAGTCAGGTATCGGCTGCCGTAGGCGATTTGAAGCGTTATCAGATCAGCGGCGAACAATTGCGGCTGGCCGGAGCCGGACTGGCTGAACCCAGCCTGCAGCATAAAACCGAGGATTTGGGCTGCCTTTTACAACACTATGACCGATCCTTGCGGGAGCTTGGCTTTTGTGATGCGGAAGACGATCTCAACCGGCTGTCCGATATCCTGCAGATTCTGGCCGATCAGCCGTCGGATGCCTGGCCCTGGCCTTGGCAGCGGTTGGCCTGGCTTAAAAAAACGAGCGTCTGGATCAGCGGTTTTGGCGAATTGCGCGATTTTACGCCTCAGGAAGATGCCATTCTGGCCGGCCTGGCCGGTTTGGCCGAGAATGTGGTCATTACGGCGGCTGCCGATCGGGTGCCCTTTGACCGTCAGTCCATTGATCTGGGCCCGGACTGCTTTTTGCCGGGACGGAAAACGGCCTGGCGGCTGAAACAGAATTATCCCGAACTAAAACTGGCAGCTGTTCGGTGTCCGGCCGACGGCTTGTACGGTCTGTTGGCCGGCGCCATATGCTCCGAATCAGGCAAAACCGGAATACATTCGGATGACCTGAAAACAAAGGAAGCCGGATTGCGCCTGCGTCTGGTTCAGGCTAACGGCCTGGATGATGAATTAAACTGGCTGGCCGGTGAAATCCGCCGCCTGGTTCAGACGGAACAATATCGCTATCAGGATATTGCTTTGGCTTTGTGCGAGCCGTCCGGTTATGCGCCGCGGCTGCGTTCAGTTTGCCGTGAATATGACATCCCGATTTTTCTCGACGCCGAACGTCCGTTAAGCGGCACGCCGCTTATGCGGTTTATTGTCGGGCTTTTAGACATCGGATTGACGAACTGGTCCCGATCTGCTTTGA
This sequence comes from uncultured Oscillospiraceae bacterium, assembly GCA_964427795.1. Lineage (GTDB taxonomy): Bacteria > Bacillota > Clostridia > Saccharofermentanales > UBA5734 > JAYFQE01. Next base: position 11,706 of record CAYRWC010000004.1, read on the forward strand.
TGACTTGTCTGCGTTCCGGCCTGACGCCGCTGACGCCTTCAGAAATCGACAGGCTGGAGAATGAATGGCTGGCCCGCGGCTTGTTCCGCCCTGACCGGCTTTTTAACGACCAATATTATCGTGAGTATGTTTTGCCGGTCCGCTCCGACTCGGCGCGGCAGGCCGCAGCCGACGACGAACCGGCGGACGGTTCTGACATGGATGAAGATGAGGCGGATGCCGGCGGATCGGATGATACTGCCGATGCCGGATCGGCTGAACCAGCAGATCCGGCCGACTTGCAGGAACTCATCCGTTTACGCGACGCGGCGCTGCTGCCGTTGCGCCAGGCTGCCGCCGACTTGCGCCGGGCGCCGACCGGACGCGCCAAATGCCTGGCTTTACGGCGGTTCCTGGTCGATTATACGCTGCCTGAACGGATCGATAAACAACTGACCGATTGGATGGCCGCCGGCGACATGGAGGCGGCTGTTGCGCTGTCCCAATCCTGGAACGAGCTGGATCGCATTCTTGATCAACTGGCCGGGCTGGCCGGAGACTTGCCGTTTTCTTTACAGACTTTCCGGGATACGTTGGCGGCGGGGATGGATTCGGCGGCCAGCGGTGTTATCCCGTCGGCGCTGGATCAGGTCGGCGTCGGCGATCTGCGCCGGTCTATGCTGCGCCAGCCGCGGATCCTTTTTCTGATTGGAGCGGCAGCAGCTTATTTGCCGCCGGCTCCGCCCCCGGAAGGTTTGCTTAAAGATCCTGACCGCCAAGCCCTGTCGCTCGCCCTGAACCGGCAGCTGCCGAGCAGCGCCCGCGACCGGACCTTTGCCGACGCTTTCAATGTTTATACCCTGCTGACCGGTTCTTCCGACCGACTCTATCTTACGGCACCGGATGCGGATACCTCGCCCTGGTTCAAACATCTGGCCGATCTTTATCCGGACTCGCTGCTGGTGCTGCCGGTGCATCCGAGCTGGGAAGACGCCCGGCTGAACGCTCTGCATCCCGCTTACCGGTACAGCTTGGCCGGTATGCAAAACCGGGAACAACTTCCGGAGACGGAGCGGCTCGGCTATGCCGGAATCCGGCGTGTTCTCGCCGAACAGGGACTGCCGATGCCGACGACCGGCAAAAGCCGGCAGCCGCAAAATCAGTTGTCGCCGGCTTATGTCCGCCTGTTGGGCGGCGATCCGGTTGTCCTGAGCGTTTCCCAGCTGGAACGGTATGCCGCCTGTCCTTTTCTGCATTTCAGCGAACGGTTTCTGGCTTTGCGCGACCGGCCGGTCTGGGCGCCGCAGGCAACGGAAACCGGCGTTTTGCTGCATGCCGTTCTGGAACGGGCTTTACACCGGCTTTGCCAGGACTTGCACCGGCTTGACATGGCGGATCCTGCCGTACGGGATATGTTCTGGCAAAATTGGCTGACCGAAGATCTCGATGAATCGGTTAGCGGCTGGATGGCAGCTGCCGCCGAACAAGACGGCTTGACACGTTTTTTTGATGACGGCCTGCGGGCTTCGATCGGCCGGCGGGTCGAACGGGTGGCGATATCCACATTGAAAGCGGTTATCCGCCAGTATCGGCAGGAATCATTTTTGCCGGCTCAATTAGAGTGGTCTTTCGGACCTTCAAATCAACCTTTGCTGCTGCCGGTTAAGGGAGCGACGTCGGTCTGCCTGCGCGGAACCATAGACCGGACCGACCGGGAGAGCCCGGCCGGCAGTCCCGGATCGGCCGGCGAAATGGCCGGCGGCGGATTTCGCGTCGTCGATTATAAAAGCGGCGGCAAAAAGGTCGATTATGATGACCTTTATCTGGGCCTGGCCCTGCAGATGCCGGTTTACCTGGCCGCTTACCGGCAGGCCTATCCGGCATGCCGGCCGATCGACGCCGCTTATGCTCCGATGAACCGACCGGTTTTGACTTGGCAGTCCGGGGATGTGCCCTCGGAGGATGTGATTCGGAAACACCTTGACCGCGAGCAAGGACTGCGTGGTATGCAAATGAGATCGGAGGACATTGAACGCATCTGCCGTTATTCGCTATCGCAAGCAGCCGTTCTGGCGGAACGCATGCTGGCCGGCCTGTTCCCGGTTGAACCGGTGAAACGCCAGGGGTGCCGGCCGCCTTGCGATTTCTGCATTTATCAGGCAGTATGCGGCTTTAACGCCGACACCGGCGCTTATCGCCGGCTGCAGCCGCTTCGCTGTCGCTTGAAGGCCGATGGCCATGCGATATCGAAAAAAGAAGAGTTTGTTCAACGATTGCGTGAGGCGTTTCCTGATGATCAGGATTCCCGGCCGCATGATATACAAAATCCGGAGGACGGAACATGACGATGCAGCATACGCCGGAGCAAACGGCGGTTATCCAGGCGGATTGCCGCAATATCCTGGTTTCCGCGGCGGCCGGTTCCGGGAAAACCGCCGTTCTGACCGACCGGATTGTCCGGCGTGTTGTCGAGGGGAAGCTGGATATCCAACAGGTTTTGGTCGTGACTTTTACCGACGCGGCCGCCCGCAGCATGCGCGGCAAGATCGAAACGAAACTGCGCGCCGCGTTGGAAAGCGAACAAGATCCGGCCCGGCGCCGGCTGATCAGCCGGCAGATTTCATGGCTGCCCGGCGCGGCTATTTCGACCATACATGCTTTTTGCCTTAATGTCATCCGCAATTTCTATTATTGCGCTCTTGATGAACAAGGGCGCCCGCTGGTCGAACCGGGATTTACAGTCGATGACGGCGTCACGTCCGATCTGCTTTTGCGCCAGACTCTGGATGAATGGATGAACGGCCGTTATGAGGCGATCGACCGGGCGGAAACGGACGGCGTCACGATGCCGGATGATGAAACGCGCGCGTTTTATCGCCTGGTAGACGGTTATGGGAACAGCAGCGGCGATTTGCCGGTGCGCGAATTAATGATCCGGCTTCATCATTTTCTGCGCAGCTTGCCTGATTATCAAGACTTTGCCCGATTGCGGCTGCAAGAACTGGAGCAGGCGGCCGCTCGCTTTACGGACAGCCCTCATTGCCTGACTTTGCTGCGGCAGCTGCGGCTGCGGCTGGACCGCGCCTTGGCCAAGCTGCCCGAACTGCAAGATTTATTGGCGGGCGATCTGCGTTTCATCGCGGATAATTCCCGCAATCAGCGCTATAAGGAACAATTCCAGGCCGCTTTTAATATACTGCGGCAGCTGGATGTTTATCTGGCCGACGGCGGAGCGGACTGGGATGAGATTCGCCGGTTGGCGGCTTCTCTGACGGACCTGGATTTACCGCGCGCCGGTCGGGCCGACACTCCTGAAAAAACTGAGTTTATGACGATATTTTGCGAATCGGCGGCAGAGGTGGTCTTTTTCCTGTCCGGCAGCTGCGGAACGCCTAAATGCAGCAAATACTTTATCTTTCCGACAACCTGGCTGTTCAACCGGTCGGCTCAAGAAATCGAAGCCGATATTGCGGCGATGCTGCCGTCGGTTCGGCAGCTTATAAACGGAGTCCTCGAGCTGGATGAAAGATACGCCGAACAGAAACGGGCGGCAGGTATGATCGATTTTAATGACTTTGAGCATCTGGCGCTGGCGATTTTGCGGCAAGACGAAGCCGCTCATTTTTATCGCGATCGTTTTCGGGAAATCTATGTCGACGAGTATCAAGACACCAGCAGCATTCAGGATGCGATCATCCAGGCGGTCGGCCGGGACAATTGCCTGATGGTCGGCGATATGAAACAAAGCATCTACCGGTTCCGTCATGCCCGTCCGGCCATTTTCCGTCAAAAAGCCGATACCTTCCGCGACGGCCGGTCGGGCCGGCTGTTCGAACTTAACCGCAATTTTCGCAGCGTCGCCGGCGTCCTGGCTGCCGCCAACGACTTGTTTAGCCAGCTGATGTCTGTGGGCGCCGGCGAAATGGCTTATGACGGCCATCAGGCACTGGCGCCGTACCGGCCGGATCCGCCGGATGTGCCGGCGCCGGTCGAAGTTATGCTGTTGAATCGCAGTAAAGAGCAGCCGGCTGCCGCCGAAGCAGATTCGGCCGCCGAAATGCCGGACGGCGGCACGGAAGATAAGCAAGCTTTGGATGACTTGAATAAAACCGAGCAGGAAGCGCAAATGGTTATCGGCGAGATCCGGCGGTTGGTCAAATCCGGCTCCGCCTGCGGCGACATGGTTATCTTATGCCGGACCCGCGCCGTTGCCCAAATATATCGCGACCGGCTGGAGGCGGACGGCCTTCCGGTCCAGGCCGATCTGAGCGGCCGTTTCCTCGACGCGCCGGTTATACGGCTGATGGAAGCGCTGATCGATGTTTTGGACAATACGCGCCAGGATATACCTTTGGCAGCCGTACTGCGCGCCGATCTTCATACAGAGGGGCTGACCTTGGATGATATGGCCCGTATACGGCTATTCGGCCGCAATCAACAGCCGCCGGCCCGTTATTTTCATCAGGCGGTCTTTTCATATCGCGACAGCGGTCCGGATCCGGCATTGCGAAACAGGGTGACTGCCGTGCTCGACTGGCTCGAACACTTGCGTGCCCGCGAGCCGTCGATGCGCCTGGGCGAATTAGTCGGCTTGATTTTTAGCGAAACGCACTGGCTGGAAAAACTGGCGGCCGAAGAAAACGGCGAAGAACAGGTTGCTCTTTTGCGCCGTTTCCAGCAATGGGCCGAACAATTTGAAAGGAACCGTCAGCAAGGCTTGTACCGGTTTGCCCGTTATCTGGAGAGCCTTCGCCGGCGTGATAATCCGGAGACGCCGGCTGCGCAGGCGGATACCGGAGCTGCGGCGATCCGGGTCATGACGATCCACGGCAGCAAGGGATTGGAGTTCCCGATTGTCTTTCTGGTCGGAACCGGCAGCCGACTGGCGGTTAAAGAAAGCCAGGAACATTTGCTGATCAGTGAAAATTTGGGCATCGGCATGGATTATGCTGATCCGGAACGCCAAATCCGCTATCCGACGCACCTGAAACTGGCTATGCTGGAAGAAGTGCGGGCAGCCGGTCTTGCGGAAGAACTGCGTCTCTTATATGTGGCGATGACCCGCGCGATGAACCGGTTATATCTGATCGGTACGGCAAACCTGGCGTCCGGCCGGGACAATAACCGTCTGTCAGCCGTGCTGGAACAGGCCCGGCAATGTACCGGCAGAACGCTGCCGGATTATCTGGTCCTGTCCTGCCAGTCCATGTTGGAATGGATTTTGCTGGCACTGGCGCGCAATCCCGGATTGGATTTGTCGGTTATAACAGGACAGCCATCGGAAGGAAACGGATCATTAACGAAGAACACCACGCGAAATTTCACACCCCATGGCGACATACCGCCGGGATTGCTCGATTATGCCGGTTCATGGGCTTTCAGCGTTTGTACGCCGGCCGATATCGGGCAAGACTTGGCGCCCGATATGACGCTTGATGCTGGTTCGACGCTGGATGATAACGGATCTTCCGGCCGGACTTCGGACCGGCATGCCGAATCTGTACCGGTTTCCGAACTGCTTTCAGAACAGGAACAAGAACTAGAACAGGACCCGGATCCGGAGCAGCTGGATCAGATCCGTCGGCGGTTGGCGCTTCCGTACCGATATGAACGGGCGGCCCGAACGCCGATCAAGTTGACGGTCAGCGAATTGAAACGCCGGGAACAGGAACTGGCCGGCCCGGATCACGACGAATGCCCGCCACCCGGCTCCGCGCCGGCTTTGCCCCGCGGCATAGATTTGTCCTTGCGTGAAATGGCCCGCGGCGATACCACGGAAACGATTGGCCATACGCCTTCAGCAACAGGTGCGCAGCTCGGTACATTACTGCATACGGTATTCCGCTATCTGGATCTGCCTGCGGCGCGGCAAAAGCTCTATATCGGCGAAATCGAACGGCAGCTGAACGCGATGGCGGCCGGCGGCATGATCGCGCCGGACGACCTGGAAAAACTTGAACCTTATAAACCTCAAATTCTGGCTTTTGCCGCTTCCGATCTGGCGGGAGAGCTGGCTGAAGCCTTGGCGGACCGGCAGCGGCAAGCGTATTTTGAGATGCCTTTTACACTGGCCTTGCCGGCCTGCGAAGTGTTTGGCCTGGATCCGGGCCTGGCTCCGAACGATCGGGTGCTGGTCCAGGGAATCATCGATTGCTGGTTTCAGCAGGAAAAGGGCGTTACCTTGATCGATTATAAATCCGATCGGCTGACCGGTGACGATCAGGCTTGCTTGATCGAATTACGGCGCCGTTATGGCCGGCAGCTGGATTATTATGCCAAAGCGATAGAAGCTGCCGCCGGCATACGCGTTTGCCGCAAATTGATCTGGCATATCGGCCGGGCCCGCACATATCCCATGGACTGAAAAAACCGGCGGGAACTTTATTTTGGGCGAGAAGCCTGATCGCGCCGCATACCCCGCGAACCGGCCGCTTTGTCGATCCGGCGGCGCTGCCGGAAAAAGCCGCTCAGCAAGCCGGAGCACTCGTCGGCCAGCCAGCCGCCGGATACTTCGACATGATGGTTCAACGGCAATGAAAAAACATCGGCAACAGATCCGCAGGCGCCGCCTTTTGGATCTGCCGCGCCGTAATAGACGGCATGTATCCTGGCTTGGACAATGGCGCCGGCGCACATGACGCAAGGCTCCAGCGTCACATAAAGATCACAGCCGTCCAGCCTCCAGCTTTTCAGCTTCCGGCACGCCTGACGGATAGCTAGGATCTCCGCGTGCAGCACCACATCCTGCCGCGATTCGCGTAAATTATAACCGCGGCCGATAATCTTGCCGTTCCGGACGACAAGAGCACCTATCGGCGCTTCTTCAAGCTGCAAAGCCTTGTTGGCCTGCCGCAGGGCCAGACGCATCCAATAGAACCGGCGCCGCGTTTCCGGCGACAGATTCTGCGACGGGTCCGTATCGGCAGAATTTCTCCCGGCCATATTAATCTCCGGTCAATTCAAGAGATCCGACCGGCCTGACGCGCAGCTTCCAGGGCGCGTCGGCGCCGAACTGGCGGCGCATCGCCTCCAGATATATATCCGTCAGGTCCTGCGGCACAAAAGCCTGGATGGTTCCGGCAAAACCGCCGCCGTGGACGCGGCAGGCGCCGCGTCCGGACAAAATCCGTTCGGATATGGACAAGCCGAGAGAGATGGGTTGTTCCTGCGGATAATGAACCGAATACACATTCTGCAATTGATTGCGCGAACTGTTGCCGGACGCCCGGACCAACGCGAGGAAGGCCGCGATGTCGTTCTTTTGCAGCGCTTCGGCCTGTAAAGCGACGCGTTCATTATCCTGGAAAAAATGGATGGCGCGCAGAAGCGGCTGATCGCCGGCTTTTTGCCGCAGTCGGGGCAATTCCGCCCAGAAGACTTGTTCGTCGACTTCCCGCAAAACCGATTTGCCCAAAAGACCGGCGACTTTTTTCATATCGCGGGGAATGGAGGCGTAATCATCGGTCAGATCGGCGTGGCTGCCGCCGGTGTTGGTGATAACCAGATCGTAACCGGATTGGGCAAAATCGAGATGAATCGGCTGTACGTCGGGTTTGGCCGGATCGCAAAAATCGATGGCGATAAAACCGCCGACCGAACAGCCGCATTGGTCCATCAGCCCGCAAGGTTTGCCGAAATATTGATTTTCCGCAAATTGGGCCATGATGGCGCGATCGACCGGCGAAACGCGAGAACCAGCCCAGAGCTGGTCCAGTATCGTGGCGACGAGAATTTCAAAAGCTGCCGAAGAGCTTAAGCCGGATCCCTTGGGCACGCGGCTGGTCGTATAGGCGTCGAATCCGCCGATTTGCAGGCCGCGCTGCCGGAAGGCGGCGGCCAGGCCGCGGATCAGAGAAGCCGAATGCTCGCGTTCCGATTCGACCGGGCTCAGATCGGCCAGATCGATAACATCCATTCCGGAAAATCCTTCTGATTTCAAGCGGATGACCTGATCTTGATTGGGCGCGGCTATAGCGATGATATCCAGATCAACGGCGGCGCACAAAACCCGGCCGTGCTGATGATCGGTATGATTGCCGCCGACTTCGGTGCGGCCGGAGGTGCTGAAGAGATGGACGGATGAGTGGCCGGGGTACTGACGGCCGAAAAGCTCGGCCAGATGCAGCCAGCGCTTCTGCTGCAAAATCATTTGTTCTGAATCCGGGCCATAAAGCCGGCGAAAGTCTTGTTGAACCGCCTGGGAGGATAAAAAGGCCGGCATTTGGTTGAGCGCAATCATGCTGTGAACCTCCTGTTTGCCTGAACGCCTGCTTTTTCGCATGAAACGGTCAGGATATAATCATGTATATTATCATAAAACGACCGGACAGGCCATCAGGAACAGCCGGATCAGCCGGCAGAGAGCTGGCGGCGCAGCAGATCGACAGCTTGCTCGATGCGCAGCGGCAGGGGTTCTTCCGTTATGCCGGCGATTTGCAGATGGCATTTGTTGACCGGAATCAGGATCTTCATCGCGTCGGAACCGGCGATGGCTTCGGCCATCCCCGAACTGAGTTCGCCGTACATGGATCCGGCGGCGATGATGCCGATTGCTCCGATGATCCAAGTCGCTTTCCGGCTGTTCCAAATGATCGCGGATTCGCCGGAAGCGGCGGCATCGGCTCCGGCTTTAAGCATAGCAGCGGTAGCCAGCGCATTGGTGCCGACGGCGATCAATTCAAATCCGGTCAGTTGCTCGCGCCGAATTTTTTCGATGATTGATTTCCCGATTCCCCCGCCTTGTCCGTCAACAACCAGCACCCGCTTTATTTCCATGGCGCAAGCCTCCTTGCTTTAGCATCCGTTTACCCTTATAATAACATAATGTTGTTTCAATTCGGACATCTGCGGATGGCTGACTGATGATAAAGGCATTCATCAAACCTCAGATGATAACAGAAGATGATAAAGGATGGTCGTTATGGCATTAAAAGAAGGTCGCTGCCCCAATTGCGGTTCAATCCTCCAATTGGACGCCGCTGCTGAAAAAGGACATTGTTTGTTCTGCGACGCGGTTTTTGAAAACACAGCCGCGTTTGATATCGCGGCCGATCCGGCCGGCGTCGTTTTCCCCAATACGCCTCAGCCTAAATATGAAGGGCCCAGCCTCGATCCGCATATGGCCGGCGGTCAGCAGGCTTTAAAGCAGACTCAGGCGCAGCCGGCGAAGAAAAAAGCCAAGCCGGCGCCGCCGCCGGTTTATGTCCATAAGGAACCGATTAAACTGCCGGACATAAAGTTGTCCCGTAAAACTAAACTGCGCATTATCCTGATTTCGATTATCGCAGCCGCTTTGATCGCCGGTATCGGCGTGCCGGTCGTCATGACCCGCAACGCCAATCGCCAGGCATTGCTTCAGTCAATAGAAGCGCTCGCTCCGTTTGCTGTCGATGCCGACAGTTCCGTTGCCATTTGGCACACGAACAACAATTATGTTATTTTGTCGACACCGGACAAAGTAACCGAATCGGAGATGGTGGATTTCTTTGAAGCTTTCTGTCGGAAAAGAGCTGAAGTCATGAGCATTGACACCCAGGATTTCAGCAAGGCATACAGCCGAGTTACCGTGAAACTGGTAACACCGGAGGGCGGGTATCTGATTGCCAAACCAGGCAGCCAAGCTGATTTGGATAATGGAACAGCCGTTGAAAAACTGCCGTAATAAAAAAACAAGCTTGCCGGATCGGTTGAGAGACGAATTTCGCCGGAATACCTGGCAAAGCCGTTTCCTTATCAGTTTGCTGGTTGTGCCGTTTATGGCCTTATACCCGCTTACCAATATCTTGGCCGGTCATCGCGGCTTTTACCAAGTCTGGCAGTTTCCGATTGACACCTGGATTCCTTTTAACCGGTTTTTTATCATACCGTATTTTTACTGGTATGTTCAGGTCACGGCCGGCATCTTGATGATGATTTTTTCACGAAAAGCCGGCCGCCTGATCTACCGCCACATCCTGGCTTTATGTTTGGCTTCCATAATGGCCAATATAATATTCGTTTTTTTCCCGACGCATGTTCCGCGGCCGTCACCGGAAGGCCAGGATTTCCTGACCGGGCTGGTCCTGTTGATCTATAAAGTCGATTCGCCTTATAACTGCTTTCCCAGCATGCATGTCTGCTATGCCGCTTTATCAGCTGTCGCCTGGCATCAGGCCGGTCCGCGGCGCTGGTGGTTCCTGTTGGCAAATTTGGCCGGAACAACGTTGATCTGCCTGTCTACGGTGTTTACCAAACAACATTACACGCCCGATATTCTGGGCGGCCTGCTGCTGGCTGGTATCGCCTGGCTGTTGTCCGATCTGATCTGCCGACGAACCGGTCTGATCAAACCGGCTCTTGAAACCGGCAGCCAAAAATAAACGGTTTCTTAACCGCATTTTTGTTTCAAGACTGTTCACATTTATTCACATTCCTTTATAAAAATAGTCAAAGACTTTTGATAAAGTATAAATATAGCAAGACAGGAATTGCTAACCTCCTTCTTTCATACTTTTCTCCTCCAATAGAAACAATTCCGGGAGTGGTGCCCCGGAATTGTTTTTTTTTATATGGCGGTATTATAGCGGTACAGAAATTGGCGCGTCCGCTCGTTTTCGGAATTGAAAACGGCTTCCGGCGGGCCTTCCTCGATAATGACGCCCTGATCCATGAAAACGATTCGGTCGGCCAGCTCGCGGGCGAAGGCCATTTCATGCGTAACGACGACCATCGTCATTTTTTCGTCGGCCAATGTCCGGATGACCTTCAGGACTTCTCCGGTCAATTCAGGATCCAGCGCCGACGTCGGTTCGTCGAAAAAAAGCAGGTCCGGATTCAGCGCCAGCGCTCTGGCGATTGATGCCCGCTGCTGCTGTCCGCCGGACAACTGATACGGATAGGCGTCGGCTTTGTCGGCCAATCCCAGTTTTTCCAGCAATTGCCGGGCTTTGTGTTCCGCTTCGCCGGCCGGCAATTTCAGGACATGAATCGGAGCTTCCGTTATATTGCGTAAAATGGAAAAATGAGGAAATAGATTAAAGTTTTGAAAAACCAGTCCGACATGCAGCCGGATCTGATGCATTGCCGCAGAATCGGCATAATGAATCCGGCCTTTTTCGTCGTTGTGGCATAAGGTCTCTCCGCAGATGACAATTTCACCGGCATCGGCAGTTTCGAGCTGATTAATCAAACGCAGCAACGTGGATTTCCCGGACCCGGACGGCCCGATGATGGCGACAACTTCGCCTTGCCTGACCGACATGGAAATCTGCCGGATGACCGGCAGATCGCCGAAACTTTTGGTCAGATCAGTGACCCGCAGCATTTCAGGGGTAGTCACAAACAAGCCTCCTTGCGTGTCAGCCGCGATAATAATCGAGCTTTTTTTCCGCCAGAACGAAGCTGGTGGAGACAACGGAATTCATAATTAAATAAAAGGCGCCGGCAATGATCACCGGGATAATCGACACCAGCCGCGAAGAGGTGTTCTGCGCGGCGCGAAACAGTTCAGCGACGCCGATGGTTTGCGCCAGAGCCGTGTCCTTGACCAGCGTCATAAATTCGTTGCCGCAGGCCGGCAAAATGCGTTTGATTACCTGCGGCAGGATAATGCGGATAAAAGTCTGGGTTCCGGTCAATCCAAGGACTTTGCCGGCTTCATACTGGCCGATGGGAACCGCCTCGATGCCGCCGCGATAGATCTCTGCGAAATAGGCGGCATAGTTAAGCGCAAAGGCTAGTACAGCAGCTAAAAAGCGGTCAATGGTCAGACCGAAGAGCATCGGCGGCGCATACATGAAAAAAATCAACTGTAAAATTAACGGCGTGCCCCGCATGATCAGAAGATAGATTTTAACCGGGCCGTTGATCCAGATCCGCTTGGAAAGCCTGCCTTTAGCGACCAGTAAACCAAGCGGCAGCGATATCAGGATCGTCAGGACAAACAGCTTGATTGCTGTAAGCGTACCGTCCAACATATAAAGAAGCGTGCTTTCGTTCATCGTAAATCCCGCCAATTCCGTAAAAATGGGCGGATTCTATGTCCGCCCATTGATGTCATATCCGTTTAGACCGGCAAACGGATTATTTGCCGATTGTTGTAATGTCTTTACCAAACCAGGTCTCCGAAATTTTCGCCATGGTTCCGTCGGCCGCCATGGCTTTCATCGTCTTTTCAACCTCATCGCGCAAGGATTGATCGGCTTTGCGGAAACCGACGCCATAATCCTCATCGGCCAGAGTTTCGTCAAGGATGCGATACTTGGCGCCTTTGTTTTTAATATAATAGTTGGCGACAATTTCATCAAGCAGTATGGCGTCGGCGTCAAATGCGCGACCATCACGCCGGATGAAGCCCGCGTCGCCGAATTCGGCCTGAAATCGATGTGGAAGTCGCCCAACGGCACCATCCGCAACATCCTGGACGGCACCGTGTTCCGCGAACCGATCATCTGCGCCAACGTGCCGCGCCTGGTGCCGAATTGGACCAAACCCATCGTCATCGGCCGCCATGCCTTCGGCGATCAATATCGCGCCACCGATTTCACCGTGCCGGGACCGGGGCGTCTGACCTTGACCTTCACTCCTGCGGACGGCGGCAAGCCGGTCGAGCGCGAAGTGTTCGCCTTCCCCAGCGCCGGAATCGCCATGGGAATGTACAATCTGGACGACTCGATCCGGGGATTCGCGCGCGCCTGCCTGAATTACGGTCTGGCCAAAAGCTGGCCGGTCTATCTGTCCACCAAGAACACG
>CAYRWC010000005.1:0-23263 GCA_964427795.1 uncultured Oscillospiraceae bacterium
CTTGCGGCCAGGGCGTTTAATTTTAATGTAAACTGCTGTAAAAACGCCGCATCGCCGTTGAACCAGTTGGTATCTTCCTGAGTAATCATCAGTATCGGTATGTCCGGCGGCAAGGACAGGGCCGTGTCAAAAAAGCGCATGACGGCAATCTGGCGGCCGCTGTTGCCCTGATAAACTTCCATGGGGCAGACGTAATTATCTTTGCTCAGCCAGATTTGCGGCGGCTGGCCGAGATTCCTGCCGCTGTCCAGCGGCGCGCGGTCCTGCAGCCATCCCGTCAGCAGCTGGCCGAGTTCTTCACGTGTCGGTTGGCTGCTGTCATGAGCGGGACAGAGCAAGGGCCTGAGAACCTGGCCGCCTTGTTCTTCATCCGAATTGAGCAGGTAAGAGACGATTTTCGGCATGATATCCGTGCGGACCGGTATGCGCCGCTGGTTGTTTTTCCACTTGCTCAGCAGGGAATGATCGACATCCAGTGTTTTTGCCATATCCGTATTCGAGATATCCAGCATCTGCATAATCAATGCCAGCCGGCTGACGGCTTGTGTCATAAGATATAACCTCCGCTATCCTGCGGCAGCTGCCGCACTGCCACATACGCCTGATTGTTATTATACTGCCTGTTAAGGCGAACCGTTTACCTAAATAATAAACGGATTTATCAGTGAATTCGTTACAAGAAAAAAGCAGGAAACGTTCATAATTATGATCGAATTCTAAGCAATCTCATACAGACAGACCTTGACGGAACGATTGTTCCTGTAATTCATTTTTAATTGGCGCCGATAACATCCGGACCGCCCTTCACGCGCTTCTTTTATCGTGTTAAAATGGCTGGGAAAAAGGGGGATGAAATCCATGTCAGACTATCATATCGAAACCCGATGCATCCAGAGCGGTTATCATCCGGGCAGCGGCGAGCCGCGTGTGCTGCCGATCTATCAGAGTACAACCTTTAAATATGATTCGGCCGCGACGCTGGGCCAGTTGTTCGATCTGGAAATAAGCGGCGATTTCTATACCCGGCTGGGCAATCCGACATTGTCGGCCGTGGAAGAGAAAATCGCTGAACTGGAAGGCGGCGTCGGCGCTTTATTGACCGCGGCCGGCCAGTCTGCTTCTTTCTTTGCCGTACTGAACATTTGCAAAGCCGGCGACCACGTGATCAGCTCGTCGTCGATTTATGGCGGAACCTTTAATCTGTTCAACAAGACCATGCGTGAGATGGGGATCGATTTTACTTTTGTCAATCCTGACGATGATCTTGAAACGTTGGAAAGCGCTTTTAAACCGAATACGCGGCTGGTATTTGCCGAAACTCTGGCCAATCCGACGCTGGTCGTTCTGGATATCGGCAAATTTGCCGATCTGGCGCACCGGCATGATGTTCCCTTGATCATTGACAATACGTTCCCGACGCCGATCAATTGCCGGCCTTTTGATTTTGGCGCCGATATTATCGTTCATTCCACAACCAAGTATATGGACGGTCATGCCTGCAGCATGGGCGGCGTCATTGTCGACGGCGGACGCTTCGACTGGAATAAAGGCCGGTATCCGGAATTGACCGAGCCGGATGAATCCTATCACGGCGTTGTTTACAGCAAACAGTTTGGCGCCGGCGCCTATATTGCCAAAGCACGGACGCACCTGATGCGCGATTTGGGCGCCGTTGCCAGTCCGTTCAACGCCTTCCTGCTCAATCTGGGTTTGGAAACACTGTTCCTGCGGGTGGAACGGCATTGCCGGAACGCCGAGGCCGTCGCCGAATTTTTATCGGCCGATCCGCGGATCAGCTGGATCAATTATCCCGGTTTGCCGGATAATCCTTATCATGCCCTGGCTCAGAAATATATGCCCAACGGGACTTGCGGCGTTATATCTTTCGGCATCCGCGGCGGACGGGAAGCCGCAGCCCGCTTTATGGAAGCTTTAAAACTGGCTGCGATTGTCATTCATGTGGCCGACGCGCGGACTTGCGTCCTGCATCCGGCCAGCACGACGCACCGGCAGCTGAGCGACGGCGAACTGGCGGCCGCCGGTATAACGCCCGACTTGATTCGTTTGTCGGTCGGCATCGAGAATGTCGACGATATTCTGGCTGATATTCGTCAGGCGCTGGATCAGATATAATCGGTTTCAGGCTTGGTATTGCATGATGAAGCGATCGATCAGAATCTGGTCGTCGCTTCTTTCGCATTCGATTGTAATATCCTGGGATTCTGCGACTTTCATGATAGGGTCCAAGCCGATAACGGCAGTCAAGATGCCATTGGCGATCAATTGGTCGCCTTCGGCCGTGATCAGACAGACTTTTCCGGCACATAAACGGATGATGGCCTTGAATTCATCAACATGGACAGAGTTTAGCCGCATGAGTGCACCTCCAAAGGTTATGAACACTGATTAAATACGATGATGAAAAAATCCGTCTCATCTATTTTAGCGAGTGACTGAGCTCCGGTCAATGGTTTTTTGACAAATTATATAAAAACAACAAGTTGTTTTGCTGCATAATGTCCGAAGAGCCGGCATTAGGGTTCAAAAAGGCTGAGAACCTCATCCAGCGTCATTTTCGACAGCAAATTCTGGTCCGGTTTGATAATGGCGTCGATCAGGTTTTGCTTTTTCTGCTGTAAAGCCAGTATCTTCTCTTCAACGGAATGGCGGGTATACAGTTTGAAAACTTGGACGATATTTTCCTGACCGATGCGGTAAGCCCGGTCGGTAGCCTGTTCTTCGACCGCGGGGTTCCACCAGGGATCAAAATGTATGACGGTATCGGCGCCGGTTAGATTCAAACCGGTGCCGCCGGCCCGCAGAGAAACCAGAAAGAGCTTGCCGTCGCCTTGGTTGAAGCGTTGAACCTGGTTGATCCGCTCGTCGGCCGGCACCTGACCGTCAATATAAAACGGCGTGATGCCGTTGGCCCGCTGACCGTCCCGGATCAATTCCAGCATGCTGGTAAACTGCGAAAACACAAGAACGCGGTGACCGGCGGAAAAGCTATCTGCCAGCAATTCTTCTAAAAGCATCAGTTTGCCGCTGCCGCCTTCATAATTGCGGAGAAAAAGCGCGGGGTGGCAGCAAATCTGACGCAGTCTGGTAAGCAGCGCGAGAATGTAGATCTGACTGCGGGAATAGCCGTTCATTTGCACTTCTTTAACCAGATCGTTGCGGGATTGAGCCAGGAAAGCCTGATAGATCCTGCGCTGTTCTTCCGTCATGTCACAGATTGTCCGGGATTCGATTTTGTCCGGCAATTCTTTCAGGACATCCTTTTTCATCCGGCGGAGGACAAAAGGCATGATCTGGCGGTGCAAGTCGTCCAGCGCAGTTTGATTTCCGTCGCGGACGATCGGCAGTTCGTACAGGTTTTGAAAAACCCGCTGTGAATGCAGATAACCGGGCAGAATGAAATCAAAAATCGACCAGAGCTCGAGCAATGAGTTTTCGATGGGCGTGCCGGTCAAGGCAAAATAGCGGTCTGCCTGGACTTGCTTGACCGAGCGGGCATTCAGCGTGTCCGGATTTTTAATATTCTGCGCTTCGTCAAGAAAACAGCTGGCGAAAGAACTGCGGCTTAAATCGTCAATATCGCGGCGTAATAATGAATAAGAAGTAATGACGCAAGCATATTTGTTTATTTCCTGAAACTGGCTGCTGCGCTGCTGGCGGTTGCCGTCGATCAGCATGACCGGCAGCTGCGGGCTGAACTTGTCGAACTCATTGAGCCAGTTATAGACCAGGCTGGTGGGCGCGATGATCAGAGAAGGCCGCTTATGCCGCTGCCAGTCCATCATGACGAAAGTAATGGTTTGCAGGGTTTTGCCGAGTCCCATATCGTCGGCCAGGATACCGCCCAAGCCGTAGTAATCCAGTGTACACAGCCATTGGACGCCGATTTTCTGGTAAGGACGCAAAATATTGCGCATAGCCTGCGGAACGCGGAAAGACAAGGATCCCGGTTCACGCAGATGACGTATCAGATCCAGTACGGCATCATCGGCGTGGACGATCGGCGCCGCGTCCTGGTTCTGGTCCTGATCATGATCCCGGTCCTGCCTGGCCCGCAGCAGATTTTCCAACGCCAGCGCCCGGTAGCGCGGCAGCCGGCTGTTTGCTTCATCAGGACGGACATTCCAGAGCTGGAAAAGATCCATAATCACCGGCAGGGTTTCCCGGTGGGCGGGATTTACCTGGCGGAAATCGCCGTTTCTGGTCCGGATGTACTGACGGCGTTCGCGCAGCGCGATCAAATAGGCGGATAAATCCTCCTGATTGAGGCCGCCGTAATTTTGCTCGAGAAGCAGGTCATCTTGATGATCTGACCAGCTAAAGCGGATTTTGATGTCCGGCATCGGCTGCAGAACAAGCGGCGCCGAAGTGTCGGTAAAGTGAATTTCCGCCATGTCCTGCAAATCGTTCCAGCCGTTTTTCAGAAACCAATAAAGCTGGTCCGGGTCGGATAGCCGCCAGGCGCCGCCTTGCCGGGTGAATCCGGCATTGACGAACGCGCCGGTCAGCTGGTCTTCCTTCTGAAAATCCCGCAGAACCAAAGCGCAACGATCAGTATCCGGTTCCGGCGAATGTTCTGCCAAAGGATTGATGGCGATGCCGCCGTAATGGAAAGACAGGTCGGCCCGCAAACCGGCCGCGCTGTAATCGAGATCGATCCTGCTCCTTAAAGGTTCGCGGATCAGCCGCGATTCCAGTTCCGTTTGCAAAAGCAGCGGGCAAGCGTTGACTAAACGCGGCGCGATCAGACTGATCAAGGCAATGGACTCATCTCGGCATAAAAACAGAAAGCGGCATCCCGGCGTATTGAAAGTGGATAAAATGGGTTCCAGCAAACGAATGCTTTCATGCGGCGGCAGATAAAAGACATCACCGACCAGATAAATGTTGCGCGATGCGGTCATCTGCTGCAGCGGCTGATCGCAAAGCAATTCCAGGCGATAGGGCGCGGCCGTATGATCATCGCCGTCATCCGCCAAAGACAGCTGCAGCTTGACGGGCAGATTGGCCCGGCGGATATAAATCGGCTGCCGGTGCTGATCCTTAACGCCTTGCCAGCTGCACTCGGATAGCGTGCCGGAAAAAGACAAGAAATCGGCGAACCGGCTGGCGTTCAAAGTAAAGTAGCGATCTCTGCTGGAAGCGTGCGATGTGCCGAACACGGCTTTATAATCATTCTCGAACGCGTCCTGCAAAAGGCGGATCAAAGCCATGTCCTGTTCCGCGAAACACTGTTCCACAGGATTGAATGTAAAATCCTTGTCCAGTTCGAGCGGCAGGTCGCGGGAAACCGCTTCGGCGAACTGCTCGACATTGGCGACCGGATGCAGAACAGCGTCACCGATAGCGAAGCTGAGCCAGGGCAGCGCGCAGGAATTGCGCGAACAATGCAGAATAACCTGAAGGCGGATGGTTTTTTTGGCGCGCATATCCATCAGTCGTACGACATGGTCCATCCGGGCGATAAAGTCGCGCGTTTTACTGCGGCTCCGGCGTTGGGCTTGCTGTCTGGCCGATTGCTGCTGCCGCGAGATATCGGAAAGAATCGCCGCGGCTTGGCCGGATGATTCGCCGGCTGTTTGATTGGCCGGATCATTCGGACCGGCATGTTCTGCCGGAGCAGCGGCAAGATCGGCCGCCAGGCGCGCCTGACTGTCAGGATCCAGCGTGCCGTCCGGTTTTACGGCAGGTATGATATGGGTTTTTTCCTGTCCGAAAGTATCCACACAATAAAGCAGTGCCGCCGCGATATGGCGGCAGAGCCCCCAATAAGCCGAAAAAGCGCTGCATGTACAGGTCGCGTCATGCAGCTCCCCCTTGCCGTCGAGAATAATCCGGACATTATAGGTTCTGGTTCCGTCAACCTGAGCCAGGATAATACCCTTTTCCTGGTCAAAAGTGAGATGCTTGACTTGGCCTTGCCGATAATACTGGCGACCCTTCATATAGGTAGGACCGTTTGTGGTTTGCTCCCGTATGGTGTCGATTTTTACATGAAACATGGTGCCCGCCTTAATACTCTTGCTGATTCTGTCGATTATATGAATTCATGAGTATACAGCCTTAAATTATATCACAGGTCATGGCAAGGGTAAATAACATCGCGGCATAAGTATGCCGGCATAAGGCCGCCGGCATCCGCGGAAAGTTCATTATAAACAGCCGAAAAATAGCGGAAATCAAAGAAAAGCAGAGAAAAATTCGGCTAATTTAAATTGATCCTTGACAGAGCGTCAAGGTCAGATTAGAATGGTTAAGCATTGGATCGACCCGATATCGATCTGGATAGAATGTGAAATGATGGAGGTAAGCTGACAAATGAGTACATATGTGGCCAAACCCACAGAGATTCAAAGAAAATGGTTCGTCATTGATGCCGACGGCCTGACGCTGGGTCGTTTGGCCAGTGAAGTGGCTAAAATACTGCGGGGCAAAAACAAACCCGAATATACGCCGTTCCTGGATACCGGCGATTTTGTCATTGTTGTCAACACGGCAAAAATGGTTCTGACCGGTAAAAAACTGGATCAGAAGCTATATCGTTATCATACCCAATACCCCGGCGGATTGAAAGAAATCCAATATCGCAGCTTGATGCAGACTAAACCGGAGAAGGTATTGGAATTGGCCGTCAAAGGCATGCTCCCCAAAAATGCGCTGGGACGGGCTATGTATAAAAAACTGAAGGTTTACGCCGGACCTGACCATGAGCAGGCCGCGCAGAAACCTGAAGTTTTGAAGCTTTCGATTTGATGAGGGGAGGATTGTTTGGAGATGGCTATGAAAAAAGCTGCTAAGACGTTTTTTTATGGCACCGGCCGCCGCAAGAATGCAGTCGCCTGTGTAAGAATCTATCCTGGCAAAGGCCAGATTACCATCAATGATAAGGATATCGAAGATTATTTCGGGATGGAAACCCTGAAGCTGATCATTCGTCAGCCTCTGGTCGCGACGGCAACGGAAGGCCAGTTCGATCTGATCTGCAAAGTCGTCGGCGGCGGTTTGTCCGGTCAAGCCGGCGCTATCCGCCATGGGTTGGCCCGGGCGCTTGTCAAGGCCGACGAAGAAGCCTTCAAGGCTACTTTGAAAAAAGCCGGTTATCTGACTCGGGATTCCCGCATGAAGGAAAGAAAGAAGTATGGTTTGAAAAAAGCCAGAAAGGCGTCCCAGTTCTCCAAGCGTTAAGCCGGGATTCTGGTCCGTTAGAACATGGATTGAGGACGGGACAGGGACAATTTATTGCTCCTGCCCGTTTTTCTGTCTAGATACCATGAGGTGCCTGTCATGCTGCTGATCTATAATGCCCTGTTGCTGACTATGGCGGAAATTCAATATGAACGCGGTTATGTTTGGCTGGATCCGCCTTTAATCCGCGCCGTGGGCAGCGGCGATCCGCCGACGGCTGTTCTGAGCGGGCATCGCGGTCCGGTTCTTGACGCCGGCGGCGGCTGGCTGCTGCCCGGTTTTATCGACGCCCATTGCCATGTCGGTCTATTTAATGACGGACTCGCGCTGGAAGGTGAAGACGGCAATGAATCATCAGACCCGATAACCCCTCAGCTGCAAGCTCTCGACGGCCTTTACCAGGATGACCGTTGTTTTGCCGAAGCCCTGGCGGCCGGCATAACCGGCGTTATGACCGGTCCGGGAAGCGCCAATGTGCTGTCCGGCCAATTTGCTTTCCTGAACACCGGGGGGCGCACGGCCGATCGGATGGCGGTCCTGTCGCCGGCTGCGATGAAGGCGGCTTTTGGCGAGAATCCCAAGAAAACATACGGCCATAGAGATCATTCACCTATGACCCGTATGGCGACGGCGGCTCTCCTGCGCGAAGCGCTGACCAAAGCGGTCCATTACCGGTCCGGGCGGACCACCGCGGGGAACACCGGAACTCCGGAGCCCGACATGCGGTGGGAAGCGTTGCTACCGGTTTTGGACGGCCGTCTGCCGCTGAAAATTCATGCTCACCGAAGCGACGATATTCTGACGGCCGTTCGCGTTGCCAATGAATTTGGTTTACGCTACACGATCGACCATTGCACGGAAGGATATAAAATCGCCGATATTTTAGCGGATGAATACCATAAAGGACAAGAACCCGGACATGGCTGCGGCGAATCCGGCAAAGGCAGACTGGAAGGCGTCATTGCCGGCCCGATTCTTTCCGACCGCAGCAAACCGGAACTGGCCGGAGCCGATATCCGCAATCCGGCCATCTTGGCTGATGCCGGGATCCCTCTGGCGATCATGACCGATCATCCGGTTGTTCCCATCCAATACCTGCCGTTATGCGCCGCCATGACCGTACGCGCGGGCTTGCCGGAAGAAACGGCTCTCGCGGCCATCACCAGAAACGCCGCCCGGCTGTGCGGCCTGAACGGTCGGCTGGGAAGCATCGAGTCCGGAAAACAAGCCGATCTGGCCTTGTTCAGCGGCCATCCTTTCGATTATCGCAGTCAGACCCGCTGGGTGTTCCTGCAAGGCCGCCCGGCATACCGCGCGCCGTCCGAGAAGCTGCCGGAGGGAGATTTATGATGTATATCTCCGCCATATCTTCAGCGAATCCCGCGGTTTGGACCGCTCTGTGCGACAGCCCGGAGGCAACCGGGTTGCTGGGTCGTCGACTGGCCGGGTACCTGTCGGCCGATGATGTGATCAGTCTGGAAGGGGATATGGGCGCCGGCAAAACTGCTTTCACGCGGGGCCTGGCGGACGGTTTGCGTTGCCGGGGCACGGTTGCCAGCCCAACCTTTACTCTGTTGATGGAACATCCGGCCGGAGACGGCGGTTTGGCCCTTTACCATTTTGACACCTATCGTTTGAGCGGTGCCGACGAATTCTGCGAACTGGGCTTGCAGGAATATTTTACGGCCGGCGGCGTCTGTGTCCTGGAATGGGGCGGCCTCGTCGCGGACATTTTACCGCCGCGGACGCTGCTGATCCGGTTCAGTCAACCTGATTTCGACCGGCCGCAGACGCGGCGGATTTCAATAACCTGGCCGGCCGGCGAAACCAAACTGGCGGCCATGACCGATGATTTACTGCAAAATGCCGATCAGGCTGTTTTATGCGGGGAGGGATCATCATGCTGATTCTGGCCAGCGAAACCTCCGGTTCCAGCGTCAGTGTCGCTGCCTGGCGTGACGGTGGCATTATGGGCGAATTGACTTTACGTACCGGAGCAGCGCATTCGGCGACCTACCTGCCCTTGATCGAAGACCTGATCAAGCAGTGCGGCATTCAAATCGGCGATGTGGATTTATTTGCCGTAACCACCGGCCCCGGTTCATTTACAGGAATCCGGATCGGCATCAGCGCCGTCAAAGCTATGGCTTACGCCGCCGGCCGCCGTACCGTCGGGGTGTCGACTCTGGCGGCATTGGCCTGGCCGTATCGGATGCTGGCGCATACGATGATATGCCCGATGCTCGACGCGCGCAACGGCCGGGTTTATGCTTCTGCCTGGCTGAACGGAACCGTTGTTATCCGTGAAGAAGGACGGCCGGCAGCTTCTTTTCTCGACGAAGCCAGGCAAATAGCCGGCAGCCTTTCCGATTGCCATGATATCCTTCTGCTTGGCTGTGAGCCGCCGCAATCCATCCTGGATCCGGCACCGCTGACCCGCCCGGTTTATCTGGCACCGGCATCGGCCTGGCTGCCAAGGGCGGCGGCTGTGGCTGAGATAGCGGCCGCTGCCGCCACGGAAGGCAGGACTGTTCTGCCGCAGGATCTTAAAGCCAGCTATCTGGCGCTTTCGTCGGCGGAGCGGCTGAAAGATGCCAGGCGTGCTTGACGGCGTAGGGGCCGTCCGTCCGGCGTCAGCCGCCGACGCGGCTGAACTGGCTGAGATCGAGAAAGCTTGCTTTGCCATACCCTGGAGTTACGAATCTCTGCGGCATGATCTGTCGGATAATCCCGCCGCTCATTACTGGGTTATCACCGCGGCGGATGGGCGTCTGGCCGGATATGCCGCATACTGGCAGGTTATGGACGAGGCACAGATCACCAATATCGCCGTTCTGCCCGCTTATCGGCGGCAGGGCTTCGGACGGCGCCTGATGCGGCAGATGATATGGCAAGCATCTGCCGATCATTTGACGCAAATGGTTCTGGAAGTTCGCCAAAGCAATCAGGCTGCCTGCGGTTTATATGAGTCCGAAGGATTTCTGCCTGTCGGATTGCGCCGCGGATATTATGCCGATAACGGCGAAGCCGCAATCACAATGCTTAAAATTGTCGCTGAAAACGAGACGTGATTTGTGCATAGAGACAGGATGACTTATCTGTTTTACAGCATGTTGACAAAGACTGTTCGATCACACTATACTAAGTCAAGGATATCAATAAGCTGTAAAACCGGCTTGTGTTCTATTGTTAGCGGCTCGGGGGAGGACGAATGATGGTTACTAAGACAGTGCTCTTTAATTGTGATGAATCCTTACACATGAAAGCGGTGGCTGTTCTCATTCAAAAAGCCTCGACCTTCCGTTCGAGCATCTGGCTGTCCAGGGGCGAACGGCGCGCCAACGCGAAAAGCCTGCTTGGCGTGATGTCATTAGGTATTGAAAATGCCATGGAATTGCTTATTACTGCCGAGGGCAACGATGAGCGTGAAGCTTTGGAGGCTATTGCCGGTTATCTGGAACACCCGGAATTTTGATCAGCAGCCTATTGTCAGAAGAAATGCCTCAGATCAACCACCAGCTTGACGCGAGGTTGGATCTCGTTCCACAGAGCCCGGGCGTGTATCTTATGAAAGATACGGCGGGTTCTGTTATTTATGTCGGCAAAGCCATCAATTTACGCAATCGGTTGCGCAGTTATTTTACAGCCCGTCCTCAGGGATCGCCGAAGGTCCTGGCGATGATTGCCAAAATAGCCGATTTTACAACGATTTTGTGCGCTAATGAGCTGGAAGCGTTGGTCCTGGAATCGACGCTGATCAAAAAGCACATGCCTCAATACAATATTCTGCTTCGCGATGACCGTGATTATCCTTATATAAGGGTTACCTTGAATGAAACCTATCCGCGGATTTTAAAGGCTTTTCGCATTGGCGACGACCGGCGGGAAGGCGCTCATTATTACGGCCCGTACCTTGCCGGCGACGTTTTCCGTGCTCTGGAGGCTCTGCGCTCGATTTTCCCCTTAAAAACATGCCGGCGCCAGCTGCCGCGCGATATCGGTAAAGAACGGCCATGTCTGAATTTTCATATCGGCCGCTGCATCGGGCCATGCAAAGGGGATGTTCCGTCCAGCGCCTACCGCGACGTCATGGATCGCATCTGCCTGTTTCTGGACGGACGTTATGACGGACTGCTCGATAATCTGCGCCGGGATATGGAAAAAGCTTCCGCCGAATTGCATTTTGAGGAAGCGGCTCTGCTGCGCGACCGCATCCGGGCTTTGGAGAAGCTGATGAATCGCCAGAAGGTGGTCAGCAACCGGCCCGAAGACCGGGATGTCCTTGGCTTGGCGAATAACGGCAACGAAATATGTCTGCAGAAACTGGAAATCCGCCACGGTCGGCTGGTGGCCGCCGCCGCCTTTTTTTGGCCCGAGAACGGCCTGGATGTATCGGAACTGATCAGTTCGTTCATTACCCAGCATTATCCGGATGCCGCTTTGATTCCGCCGGAAATCCTGGTCCCGGTACAACTGGCGGATGAAAAAACTTTAACGGATTACCTGCATTCTCTGCGCTCCGGGCGATGCCGTCTGCATTGGCCTCAACGCGGCGCCGGACGTGATTTGCTGCAGATGGCTCAAACCAACGCCGAGGAGGCGCTGCGGCGGCATACGCTGCTGGGCGGAAGCGGTGAAACCGCTTTGCAGGAAGCGTTGCGCTTACTGGCTGAACTGACCGGGACGGATCAGCCGCCGCATCGTATAGAAGCCCTGGATATCTCAAATACCGGACAACAGGATCAGGCTTCCAGTTTGGTCGTGTTCCAGGACGGGAAGCCTGCCAGACAGCAATATCGGCAATTCAAGCTGGAACAAAACGAGGGAACCGACGATTATGAAGCGATGCGCGAAACCTTGCGGCGGCGCTTGCGCCATATAGATGAACAAGAATTCGGCAGCCGGCCGGATCTGATTCTGGCCGACGGCGGCCGAGGTCATGTAGCCGCGCTGCAGCAGGTTTTGCGGGAGATGAACCTCTCGATTCCGGTAGCCGGCATGGTTAAAGACGAAAGGCATCGTACACGCGGATTAGTCACTGCGGACGGGCGGCTGATCAACTTGCGTCCGGAACAGCCGGCGTACCGCCCGGAGTCAACGGGTCGGGAGCCGGGAATGCCTGACCATGAGCCGCAATTGCGGATCGGCGAATCATCGGATGACTCGCTGCTGCCGGTTCGCCAAATGATGCTGCTTCGCTTACTGACGGCTATACAGGATGAAGCGCATCGTTTCGCCAATCGTTATCGCGGCAAATTACAGAAGAAAAGGCAGACCCGTTTTACGCTGGAGGGCATTTCCGGCATCGGTCCCGCCAAACGCCGCCTGTTGTTGCAGCAATTCCAGACAATCAAGAAAGTCAGCGAAGCCGGCCTGGATGATCTGCTCAATCTCCATGGCCTGGGTGAACCGGCCGCAAGGGCTGTTTACCAGCATTTTCATCAGGAGGAATGACATATGGCCCTTTTTGCGCTTGCCGATCCTCATTTAGGCTTTGGCGTCAGGAAACCCATGGCTATTTTCGGACCTCAATGGACAGATCATGATCGCCGGCTGGAAGAAAACTGGCTGGCGGACATTCGCGCGGAAGACACGGTTTTGATGCCGGGCGATATATCCTGGGCGATGAATCTGGATGAAGCATTGCCGGACTTGCGTTTCCTGAATCAGCTGCCCGGCCGTAAAATTCTGTCCCGGGGCAATCATGATTACTGGTGGACATCCTTGGCGAAGATGGAACAGTACTGCAAGGAAAACCAATTGACATCCATCTCGTTTTTACGCAACAACAGCCTGCCGGTTTCCGATGAGTGGCTGATATGCGGAACGCGCGGCTGGCTGCTGCCCGGCGATGTGGATTTCCACACTGCCGATGAAAAAATATTCAACCGGGAAATCGGCCGGCTTCGCCTGTCACTGGAAGACGCCGCCCGGCAGCGCCGGCCCGGACAGAAGTTGGTCGTCTGTCTGCATTATCCGCCCAGTACGCGGGAATTGCATCCGACACGGTTCACGGAGCTGATGGAGACCTATCAGGCGGACCGCTGCCTGTACGGCCATATCCATGGTTTACCGCCGGCTTATGTATGTTTTAATCCGCCGGGCCGGATCCGCTATCATTTGGTTTCAGCCGATTACCTCGGCTTTAAGCCAATGCGGCTATAGATGGAGCATCTGCTGAAAGAACCTGTAAAAAGCTTGAAAACAGCGCTGCCGGAGGGCTGAAAAGGCCGATTGCCGGACGATTGCCTGTTGCGCCGCAGGCTGTCTTGATATATAATCAGTAGACTGTAATGAGTGGAAAGTAATGAGGGTGCCGGATATGGGTTCCAGTATGACCGGATATGGTCGTGGCGAAGCGGCAGATGCCGATCGCCGGGTTACGGTTGAGGTAAAGTCAATCAATAATCGTTATTGTGATCTTCAAATTCGCATGCCCCGAATCATGGCGTCTTTGGAAGGCCAGGTCCGCGAGATGACCGGCAAGCGGATTAATCGCGGCAAGGTGGATCTTTTTATCAATTATGAAGACACCAGTCCGGAATCCAGCCGGGTGGCCTGCGATGTCGGTTTGGCCCGGGCTTATGCCAAAGCGCTGCGCGAAATAGCCGCGTCCGCGGAGGTGCCCGAAGGATTGAACGCTGCCGTTATCGGACGTTTTACCGATGTTTTGCGTGTGGAATCGGCTGTCGTCGAACCGGAAAGGATCTGGAGCCTGCTGGCTCCGGCGCTGGAAGAAGCCTTATCCGGACTTTGCCGGATGCGCAGCCTGGAAGGCGGCCGTCTGGTTGCCGATGTCCTGCTGCGGGCCGATGCCCTGGAAGAAAATCGCAAGCTGGTGGCCGAGAGGGCACCCGGCGTTATTCTTGATTATCGGCAAAAACTGACGGACAGAATCAACGATCTGCTGGGCGAACGCGCCGGCGAGCTTTTCGACGACCAGCGCATGGCCGCCGAAGTGGCTCTATATGCCGACAAATGCGCCATTGATGAAGAATTGGTTCGCCTGCAAAGCCACATTTCTCAGTTGAAAGCCGTAGTCCAGCTTCATGAGCCGATGGGCAAGAAGCTGGATTTTATTGTTCAGGAAATGAACCGGGAGATCAATACAATCGGCTCCAAAGCCAATGACCTGGTTTTAGTGAATCTCGTCGTCGCCATGAAAAGCGATGTGGAAAAGATACGCGAGCAAATCCAGAATTTGGAATAATCGGCTCATGAGGGAATAAAGCATGGAACAAACGTTATTCATCAGGATCGGCTTTGGCAATCTGGTTTCCGCAAACCGGATCATTGCTATTGTCAGTCCGGATTCGTCGCCTGTCCGCCGTTTGATACAGGACGCGCGCGACCGCGGCGGATTAATCGACGCGACATCCGGACGTAAAACACGGTCGGTGCTGGTCATGGATAGCGATCATCTGGTGCTTTCGGCTTTGCCGACAGAAGAATTGGAACAGGAATGGCATAAGGAGCAGCAGGAGGGCGAGACATGAGCGGCAGTTCAATCGGACCCGGATTGGTGATCTGCGTTTCCGGCCCGTCCGGCGTCGGCAAGGGTACTGTAATTAAACGAGCCATGCAGATGCGGCCTGATCTGGCTCATTCGGTTTCCGTGACGACACGGGAGGCGCGGATCGGCGAACAGGAGGGCGTTGATTACTATTTCCGCAGCCAGGACCAGTTCCGGGCTATGCTGGAAGCCGGCAACATCCTGGAGTACGATCAGTACTGCGATCATTTTTACGGCACGCCGCGCGAGCAGCTGGAACAGATGGTCAACCAAGGGCGTGATGTCCTGATGGATATTACCGTGCCCGGCTCTTTGGCTGTGATGGAAAATTATCCCGCCTGCATAACTCTTTTTCTTATGCCCCCTTCTTTTACCGAATTGCGGCGCCGTTTGGAAAAAAGAGGCACGGAATGTTCTGAAATTGTCCGCAAGCGGCTGGATAAAGCGCGCGATGAGATAGCGCTGGCCAACCGATTTCAATATGTTGTCGTCAATGACGACCTGGATCATGCCGCAAACGGGATATTGGCGATTATCGACGCCGAACACTGCCGCTACCATCGCCTGGCAGGCTTGGAAGCAACGATTCTGGCTCGCTGAGCCAGTGACGAATGATAAGGAGGATCAACCGATATGTTGGTTAAACCGCCCCTGGAAAAATTACTGCCGAAAGTAGACAACCGTTACACTCTGGCCATTTTGGTGGCCAAACGCGCAAGACAGCTGGTTGACGGCGCGCAGCCGCTTATGGAAACCGATTCCCCCAACAATGTAACCATAGCTTGCGAGGAACTGGCATCCAACCGCATCAGCTGCGTCAAGGGCATGATCAATCCGTATATTCCTCTGCGGCCGGAAGTGGAAGCCGCGCGCCTGGCTGCCAAGACGGCTGCGGCTCATGCCAGCATGGCCGACGCGGTTAAAGATGCGCTGGATCACGCCGCCGGATTAGGCGGGGACGATCTGGACGAATCGGATGCCGGCTTGATCGCCGAATCTTTATTGAAAGATCCGGCTGCGTTGGAGGCGGATGAGACAAATCCGGATGCCGACGCCGGCCATGACGGCCTGATTGATGACGAGAATGCCGGCCGGGAGGACGAAGCCTGATGCAAGTTGAAAAAACTATGGAGAAAATCGTAGCTTTGGCGAAAAACCGCGGATTCGTGTATCCGGGTTCGGAGATTTACGGCGGTTTGGCCAATTCATGGGATTACGGCCCTCTCGGCGTTTTGCTGAAGAATAATGTCAAAGCTGCCTGGTGGCAGAAATTTGTCCAGGAAAATCCCTATAATGTCGGCGTTGACTGCGCTATCCTGATGAATCCGCAGGTCTGGGTCGCGTCAGGCCATGTCGGCGGATTCAGTGATCCGCTCATCGACTGCCGGCAATGCAAAGCCCGGTATCGCGCCGACAAACTGATCGAAGACCATGACAAAGCGCACGGCATCGAGCAAAGCGTCGACGGCTGGGACAATCAGCGCCTGATCGGATATATCCGCGAACAGGGCGTTGCCTGCCCGTCATGCGGCGGTCATGATTTTACCGATGTCCGCAAATTCAATCTGATGTTCAAAACCTTTCAGGGCGTGACGGAAGACAGCAAGGCCGAGCTGTATCTGCGGCCGGAAACCGCGCAGGGCATCTTTGTTAATTTCCGCAATGTCCAGCGGACAACGCGCAAGAAAATTCCCTTTGGCATCGGCCAGATCGGCAAATCGTTCCGCAACGAAATTACACCGGGCAATTTCATTTTCCGCATTCGCGAATTTGAACAGATGGAACTGGAGTTTTTCTGCGAACCGGGAACAGACTTGGATTGGTTTGCTTATTGGCGGAATTTCTGCTATCAATGGCTGCTTGATCTTGGACTGAAAACCGATGAGCTGCGCACCCGCGACCATTCGCCGGAAGAGCTGGCTTTCTATTCCAAAGCCACTACCGACTTTGAATTTCTCTTTCCCTTCGGCTGGGGCGAGCTATGGGGTGTAGCCGACCGGACCGATTATGATTTGAAGCAGCACATGGATACTTCACATGAGGATCTGTCTTATTTTGATCCGACGTCCAATAAAAAATATATTCCTTACGTTATCGAGCCTTCACTGGGCGCCGACCGTGTTACGCTGGCTTTTCTCTGCAGCGCTTACGATGAAGAAACGCTGGCGCCCGGCGATGTCAGAACCGTCTTGCGCCTGGCTCCCGCTCTGGCGCCGATCAAGATAGCGGTGCTGCCGCTGTCGGCTAAACTGTCGGATGAAGCAAATCAACTTTATCAGAGACTGTGCAAGAAATGGGTTTGTGAATTTGACGATCGTCAATCGATCGGCAAGCGTTATCGCCGCGAGGACGAGATCGGAACGCCGTATTGCGTGACTTTCGATTTTGATTCGCTGGACGATCAGTGCGTGACCGTCCGCGAGCGCGACAGCATGAATCAAGTCCGCCTGCCGATAGACCAGCTGGAAACCTATTTTGCCGATAAGTTTAATTTTTGATTGATCTTGATGATCTGCCCGGTTCAGGGCCGACACGATAAAAGGAGGATCTGCAGATGACCAAATATGTCTACATGTTCGCGGAAGGAAATGCTTCCATGCGTAACCTTCTGGGCGGCAAGGGCGCCAATCTGGCCGAAATGACCGGCCTGGGCCTGCCGGTGCCACGCGGTTTCACCGTAACGACCGAAGCCTGTACCCGCTATTATGAGGACGGCGAGACAATAGCTCCGGACATTGAACAGGAGATATTCGCAACCCTGGCCAAAGCTGAACAACTGATCGGCAAAAAATTCGGCGACGCCAAAGACCCTTATTTGGTATCAGTCCGTTCCGGTTCGCGCGCATCAATGCCCGGCATGATGGACACCATTTTGAATTTGGGATTGAATGATCAGGTTGTCGAAGGACTGGCTGCCCTGACCGGCAATCCGAGATTCGCCTATGACAGCTATCGCCGGTTTATCGCCATGTTCGGCGATGTCGTCATGAATGTGCCAAAGAGCAGCTTTGAAGCCGAGCTCGACGCTGTTAAGGAATCACGTAAAGTGACTTTGGATACAGAGTTGGATGCCGACGCCATGAAAGAAGTCGTCAAGCGTTATAAAGCCTTATACGAACGCGAAATGAAAGTCCCGTTTCCGCAGGATCCCCGTGTACAGCTGATCGAAGCGGTAAAAGCCGTTTTCCGTTCCTGGAATAACGAACGGGCGATCATCTATCGCCGGATGAACGATATCCCCGGCAACTGGGGCACCGCGGTCAACATCCAGGAAATGGTATACGGCAATATGGGCAATACTTCCGGTACAGGCGTTGCTTTTACCCGCAATCCGGCGACCGGCGAAAATAAATTGTACGGCGAATTCCTGATGAACGCGCAAGGCGAGGATGTGGTTGCCGGTATTCGGACGCCGCAGACCATCGATCAGCTGCGGGATGTCATGCCCGATGTATATGAACAATTCAGCAAAATAGCCAAGACCCTGGAAACCCATTACAAAGATATGCAGGACATGGAATTCACCATCGAACGCGGCCATTTGTTTATGCTTCAGACCCGCAACGGCAAGCGGACCGCCGCCGCTGCCCTGAAAGTCGCCGTGGACATGGTCGGCGAAAGCATGATCAGCCGTGAAGAAGCCCTGATGAAAATCGATCCCAAGCAACTTGACGCGCTGCTGCATCCGACCTTCCAGCCTGCCGCCCTCAAGGCAGCCAAGCCGATCACCCGCGGTTTACCCGCTTCTCCGGGAGCCGCTTGCGGCCGGGTTTATTTCGACGCTGAAAAAGCGACCACCGCCAGCGATCTTGGCGAAAAAGTCATCTTGGTCCGCCTGGAAACTTCGCCTGAAGATATTCAGGGCATGAATGTTTCGGAAGGCATCCTGACCGGACGCGGCGGCATGACTTCGCACGCGGCCGTTGTCGCGCGCGGCATGGGCAAATGCTGCGTCTCCGGCTGTTCCGATTTACTGATCTGCGAAGCCGACAGATATTTCAAAACAAAGGACGGCAAACAGTTTAACGAAGGAGATTGGCTGTCGCTGGACGGCACCACCGGTCAAGTATACAGCGGCGCCATTCCGACCGTCGATGCTCGTTTGTCCGGCGATTTTGCGACGATTATGCAATGGGCCGACGACGCCCGCAAGTTGAAGATCCGCACGAATGCCGACACCATCCGCGACGCCGCGAAGGCGGTTGAGCTGGGCGCCGAAGGCATCGGCCTGTGCCGCACCGAGCATATGTTCTTTGAAACCGACCGTATCTTTGCCTTCCGCCAGATGATCGTCGCTAAGGATGAGGCCAGCCGCCGTTCGGCGTTGGCAAAAATTCTGCCGATCCAGCGGGAAGATTTTATCGGCCTGTTCAAAGTCATGAAGGGACTTCCGGTGACCATCCGGCTTCTGGATCCGCCGCTGCATGAATTCCTGCCGCAAGAAGAAGCTGAAATCGCCGAGCTGGCCAAAGCTCTGGACATGACGGCCGATGATCTGAAGCAAGTGATCAACAGCCTGCACGAGATGAACCCAATGATGGGTCACCGCGGCTGCCGTCTGGCCGTTACCTATCCGGAAATCGCCGAAATGCAGACCCAGGCGATCATCGAAGCCGCTATCGAAGTCAATACCAACGGCATGAACGTTATTCCCGAGATTATGGTGCCGCTGGTCTGCGACGTCGCCGAGCTGAAATTTGTCAAGTCGATTATCGTCCGCACCGCCGACAAGATCATTGCCGAAGCCGGCGTTCAGCTGCCGTATAAAGTCGGCACGATGATCGAAATCCCGCGTGCCGCCCTGACAGCCGACGAAATTGCCCGCGAGGCCGATTTCTTCAGCTTTGGCACCAACGACCTGACTCAGATGACGTACGGCTTGTCGCGCGACGACGCCGGCAAGATCCTCGATGCCTATTATCGGACCAAGATCTTTGAAAGCGATCCAACGGCCCGATTGGACACCGTCGGCGTCGGCAAGCTGATGCGTATCGCCAGCGAAAGCGGCCGCCAGACCCGCCCTGACATCAAACTGGGCATCTGCGGCGAGCACGGCGGCGATCCGGCGTCGATTGCCTTCTGCCATTCTCTGGGCTTCAGCTATGTGTCCTGCTCGCCGTTCCGGGTGCCGATTGCCCGTTTGGCCGCCGCCCAGGCTGCAATAAGTGAAAAGAAGGATTGAGCCAAAAGTCCAGTAATATCAAGGGATTTTGGAACTCATGCCTTGGTTGCAGACGATCTAAAATAATCCATTATAGGACAAAAATAAGGCGTACCACTTATGTGGTGCGCCTTATTTTTGCCTAAAACTGAAAGATCGCTTGAAAACTCGATTGGCTTTTTACATGTTATAGATTCATCAAGTACATTTCTTGAATTGAGGAAAACCTAAAAACAAAGCCTACAAGGGCGCCACAACCCTCTATATGGAGGCGAGCGACAAAAACTCATAATGTGTGCCGGATTGCTCCCGGTATCGGTTGTGACAGATACAAGGGACAAGGCTGCTTCCGTATGTGGCTGGCGGAGAATCCGGCCGAGATGAAACGCCAATGGAGTCGATTTACAATCAGGCGTCTGATGATTTCCCTGTGCGCGGGGCGTTAATCAAGGTGTCGGATACATGCGGATTTCGGACCAATAGCCCAGATCGCAGTAACACTCGTAATGGTTTTCGTCCGGTTTGTTATGATTGTTCTGTTTATGCGGACAGAAAGTCCACTCACATAAAGCTAAGTTTTGTTCTCTGGGGCAGTTGAATACATTTATCCATCCCCCCGAAACCTGTTCCAGATCGTTATCTTCTAATTCACCTGTTTTGTTTATGCTATTGGCATCGAAGGCATCCTTCGCTTCTGCCGGAAGCTCAATTCCCTTTTCTTTTAACAATTTTGCATAAGCCTCCCAAGATTCGGCATGGCGTACTTTTTCCGCCCATTCCTTGTCTTTTCCGGCTTCATCCATGCGCCTTTTTAATTCTACCGGTAAATCTTTCACACTAATCCTCCTTAATATGATTTCTATTTAATGCTTTGATAAAGCCTTTTGTTGTCAACCTTTCCCATAGTTTACCATATTGTAATCTTTTTCAACACAAAATTATCATTTTATGTTGCGTGCTGTTTACCGCCTAACCCGCTATCCCTCGCGCGGGATGAACGAGGGATAACGGGATGAGCGAGGTTTAATTTATGGCTGTGATCAAAGTATAAAAAGGAGCCGCCTCAATTTGATGAGCCGGCTCCTTTGTGATGAGTCCTGAGATTTGATGAGCAAGACGTTTGGAAGAGCAAGATGATATCAGCCCCGGATATATAGCTTGCGGAAATCACCCGGTGTCGTCTTCTCGATCCTCTTGAAAATGTAACAAAAATAGCTGACATCCTCAAAGCCGTTCATATGGGCAATGTCGCGGATAGGAAGATTCGGCTGATCGAGCAGGAATTCCTTGCTCTTCTTGATGCGGACCAGATTGATAAATTCGAAAATACGGGTGTTCATGATCTTGCGGAATAATGTGCAAAGATGCTGGGGCGTAACACCGAGCAAATCAGAAAGGTCTTTCAATGTTATCGCTTCGGCATAGTGGGCATCGATATAATCCAGAACAGGCGTAAGGCGTCCATAACGGGTAGCCAGACTGTTTGAACTGGAAGATGAGACCAATTTGTAAAGTTGAATCAACAAAGTATAGGTCAACGCGGATATATCCAATCCTCTGACCGGACTCTGTGATTGTTCAGCGGCAAGAATTTGCTCCATGGTTGAGCGAAGCAATTCGGGCTGGGTTATGAAATAGACGCCGGAACGTGTCATGCCGGCAGTTTTTTCAAAGAATTCATCAACGTGCGTACCTGTCAAACCGACCCAATCAACAATCCATTCATCTGAATCAGCATAGTACTCATGCGCTTCGTTCGGCAATAAAAACATCCCTTGATCTTTAGCTATCGGATACTCATTTTCTCCAATAACCAAACGGCCTGAACCACTGCGGCATTGAATCCATTGATAGCACGGATAACCTGCGGTCCGGATGATATGTTCCTGAGCATAATCCAGACCAATGCTGAAAACGTAATAGGGCAGTCGTTGTTCGTTCTCAGTCAGAATTGGAAATACTGTGTTTTTCATAGCTCATTCCTCTCAGTCTCGCTTCATGCATAGAGCTAAATGGTTCTAGCAATATGTATGAAGGAAAATATTGGGCTTACTTATATTCAATCATATTATACGAAATTGTCAATATGTCAACATACAAACAGCTTAAAAAAAATGGCACTCTCAGCAACTATTATTCGTAAATAGCCAGGAAATTCACCGGGTCTGGATCATAGCGAATAAAGTGGTTAAATTATTCATGGACAAAAAAGGTATCAAAATGTGTCCATTTTTTGTCAATGATAAAAATAATCTTTATCTTGAATTCATATAGATTCGGGACAAGTCATTTCTCATGCCAAAAAAAGAATTAAAAGTCCAAGATTTCAGTTGCCGGTCAGAAGGCGGAAAACAAGTTTTCGATAATGATCGATGATCCTAGCTCCGGAAATCAGCGTAATACGGCAATCATCTGTTTGTTCATTTTTTCTCATTCTGTTTTTAGCACAGATCATAAAGATCAGAATACTGTGTGGAATAAACCATCTGATGATCGTATGATTTCAAAAATGAACAACGGCCGGGCAATCACAAATCCGGCAAAGTGTCGTCAATGCCGGGTCCGTGAGCTCAATCTTGCTAATTGAACCGATATTGTTTTGCCGCGCACGACCATTAAAGTTTTAAGGAGTCTTATGTGTAATCTTATGTGGGCTTATGTGGCCGGTTGAATCAACTGGACTTTTAGAGGAATATGAGGTATAATAAAGGTCCGCCGCTCTATCAGGCGAAGCAACTTTGCACTTAAAACCGGATCTCTTTTTCGTTAAGAATGCAGCTTTTATCTTTCTGAAAAATAACGGAAAAAGAGTTCAGAAAAGGGTTGACAAACGCTATGAGCCGGTGATAAGATAGCAAAGCGCCTCGAGGAAAACGAGGACCGGACCTTGAAAATTGAACAGTGAAAGCAAACAAAGACGAGCCAAGTTCAATTCAAATTGAGTTGAAGAAAAATTAAGTAAACAAAGAGCCTAACGGCTCTCAAATAACATTATTTGAGAGTTTGATCCTGGCTCAGGATGAACG
Organism: uncultured Oscillospiraceae bacterium; assembly: GCA_964427795.1. GTDB lineage: Bacteria > Bacillota > Clostridia > Saccharofermentanales > UBA5734 > JAYFQE01. The sequence goes on from CAYRWC010000005.1 coordinate 22,904, forward strand.
CTGGCGGCGTGCCTAACACATGCAAGTCGAGCGGAAATATCGGAAGTAGTAATACGGAAGGTATTTTAGCGGCGGACGGGTGAGTAACACGTGAGTAACCTGCCTTTAGCAGAGGAATAACATTGGGAAACCAGTGCTAATACCTCATGACATCACCTGGTGGCATCACCGGGTGATCAAAGGAGCAATCCGGCTAAAGATGGACTCGCGTCCGATTAGCTAGTTGGTGAGGTAAAGGCCCACCAAGGCGACGATCGGTAGCCGAACTGAGAGGTTGATCGGCCACATTGGGACTGAGACACGGCCCAGACTCCTACGGGAGGCAGCAGTGGGGAATATTGCGCAATGGGGGAAACCCTG
>CAYRWC010000006.1:0-22536 GCA_964427795.1 uncultured Oscillospiraceae bacterium
GGCAAACAGTGGAATATGGTTGACGGCGTGCCGACGCTGACCGACGAAGCGATCGCCCTTTACACGGAAGCCGGAGACGCCTGGAAACAGGTCGGCGTTGAAAGAGACTCGCCGCTGAGCTTTTTACAGGGCAGTTTCCTTGCGGACGACGGTTATCCTCTGGACCTGTTTGACACCGATGAAATGCGTGCAAAGAGCTTAAATCCGCTGCAGAAGGACTATGCCGATTTCTATAAGGTTGATTACCCGGCACAGGCCTGCATGAAGCTGGTTAATGAAGGCAAAATAACCGACTTGTCGGACTATATCGAATTGGTTGGTTTCCTGGAAGCAACACCGACCGATATGGAACGTATTCTGACTCAGTGCAACGACATTCTGTTCCAGGCCGTACCTAAGCTTGTTCAGGCGAAAACCGACGGCGAATTTGCTCAAATTCAAGCCCAGGTGCTCGCTGATCTGAAAGCTGCCGGCGAGGATACAACGTGGGAATGGGCGCAGAAGAATTTTGAAAACGCCAAAGCAGCCGTGAAATAATCGGTTTATCCCGCAGAAATTGTTTCTTTAATGGTAAAGCGATGGAGCGACGCACCGATCGATCATCTGAACGGTTCACGTCGCTCCATTTTTTAAGAAAGGTGCTGAAATTGCATACCATGAGAGCGCAAAGCGATGTGCTAAGCACAAAAGGAATCCCGCTCGAGCGGAAACCTAAAAAACAATGGAGTCTGCTCTGGCTGACGCTTCCCTTCATGATTTTAATTTTATTGGTCAATTATGTTCCGATCGGGGGCTGGATTCTCTCCGTCTTTGATTTCCGGGCAGGAAAATCATTGGCCCAATGTGATTTTGTCGGTTTGAAGTTTTTCAAAATGATTTTTACCGATCGGAATATTCCTACGGTTATCAAAAACACACTGGTCTTCTCCGCGATCTGTTTTGCTATTTCGTGGTTTCCTATGACCTTTGCCATCTTGCTGAACGAAATTCAACGCAGCCGCTTTCGTAAATTCGCGCAAACCATGACGACTTTACCGAATTTTATCGGTTGGGTTATCATTTATTCTATAGCGTTTGCTTTATTTTCCTCGGACGGCGTATTGAATATCGTTATCAAGCAATTTGGGGGGCCCGAGTTCGCGACCAATGTTCTGGCGGATTCAACCGCAGTCTATTGGGTCCAGACGGCAATTGCCCAGTGGAAAAATCTCGGATGGGCATCGATCATATACATAGCCACAATTTCCGGAATCGATCAGGAGCAGTACGAAGCGGCGCTGATCGACGGCGCGGGACGTTTCAGATGCGCGTGGCACATAACGATTCCCAGTATCCTGCCGACTTACGTCGTGTTGCTGATGCTCGATATAGCCAATATTTTAAATACCGGCTACGAACAGTACTTTCTCTTTAAGAACGCCATAACAGCCCCGAAAATCGAAGTGCTTGACCTCTATGTGTATCGTATGGGTCTGCAGCTGGCGGATTATTCCTATGCAACAGCTGTCGGCATTACAAAATCTGCCATCAGCATTCTCATGCTGTTTACCGCGAATTATATTGCTAAAAAAATTCGCGGCAATTCCATTATATAAAGGAGGAGCAGAAATGGCTGTCGTAAAACTGACTCCTTCACGAGTCGTTTTCAATATTTTTAACTATACTTTTTTTACTCTTTTTACCTTTATGTGTCTTTACCCGCTGTGGTATGTCGCTTGTTATTCGATCAGCGTGCCGCAGCTGGCCAAGCAATTTGGTGTGACTTTTTTCCCGCGCGGATTTACACTGACCAATTTTGCGCAGGTGTTTGCGCTGGAAGGCTTGTTCCATTCCATGCTGATCTCCGTTTTAAGAACCGTCATCGGAGCCGGCGGAACCGTGATCTGCTGCATGTGGCTGGGTTACGTTTTTACCAAAGAGAAGATGCCGGCGCGCAAATTCTTCTACCGGTTTATGATCATCACCATGTACATCGGCGGCGGCATGATCCCGACATACCTCGTTTTCCGTTCTTACGGACTGCTGAATAATTTTGCGGTTTATATAGTCCCCTCGCTGATTTCAGCTTATTATGTCATTCTCATTAAAACATTTATCGAACAACTGCCGGCATCGCTAGAAGAATCGGCCGTAATCGACGGCGCCGGCCCGATTGTCGTTTTCGCAAAAATCATTTTCCCGCTATCCATGCCGATCGTAGCGACCATTGCCATCTTCTCTGCCGTCGGCCAATGGAATTCATGGTTCGACAACCATATTTACACCTTCAATGACAAGAACCTTACAACGATGCAATATATGCTGTACAACTACCTGCAGGAAGCGACGCGGCTGACCGAACAGCTCAAGCATACCCGTTCAGGAAATATGCAGCTGCAAAATCAGCTGACGCCGTATACCGTCCGCATGACCGTCACGATGATCACCGTATTGCCGGTGCTGATTGTCTATCCGATCTTTCAAAGATACATTGTCAAAGGAATCATGATCGGCGCCGTCAAAGGATAAGCAGATATGAGGCAAAACGCGTTTTCTTGCGGTTAAACAGCAGCCGCGGGACAGCGCGTTTTGTTCGTACCGCCTCATGTCAAATCAAGCGGACGATTTGTAACCAGACCGACAAGATCATCTGTATATTGTCCAGATAAATTAGTTCCGTGCATTTTCATTTTGACCTGTATTTGATAGATTATTATCATACAAAATTTAAAACCCGCGCAATTTTTACAGTTCGGCAGAAAGGTATGGAAATCGATATGTATTTAATTTGCAAAGTCGCTTCTCACCCGACCATCGATTATGCTGCGGAGGAATTAAAGAAATATCTTCGCATGATGATGCCGCGCTGCGGAGAGATCCCGATCGCTTATCAGCCGGCTGAGAAAAACGGATTTCGTTTGGGACTGATGAAAGATTTTGAACTGGATACATCCGACGCGGAAGATGATCAGCTGGATGATATTGTTTTTATCCAGGCGGACGATAACGGCGGAATCATTGCCGGATCGAATCCCGGCGCGCTGCTGATCGCGGTTTACCGCTATCTTCGCTTTTGCGGCTGCCGCTGGTTGTTTCCCGGAATCGACGGTGAATCGATTCCAATGGTTTCATCACTGCCGGTCGTGAATTACCGCAAAAAAGCGGATCACCGCTATCGCGGCCAGTGCAACGAGGGCGCCGAATATCAGCAGAATATGATGGAAACTATCGATTATACGCCCAAGATCGGCATGAATACCTATATGCTGGAATTTGATGTGCCGACCGCCTATTATTTTAACTACTATCTGCATAAAGAAAATTCCGTCCGCGAGGCGGAGCCGGTGACCAATGATACTATTCTGCAATGGAAACGGCAATGCGAGGTCGAAATTCAAAAACGCGGCCTGCATTTTCATGATATGGGGCATGGCTGGACGGCGGAGCCGCTGGGGATCCAAAGCAACGGCAGCTGGGAAAAAATGGATAAACACCGCGTTCCGCAAGAGTCCGTTCCTTTCCTGGCGCAGATCAATGGCGAACGGAGCCTTTTTGATGGAGTTCCGTTAAATACCAACATCTGTTTCTCCAATCAGGAAGTCCGGCAAATCATCGCCAAGTATGTCGCCGATTATGCCGAAAAGCAAAATAATGTCGACTTTTTGCATATTTGGCTAGCCGACGCGACGAATAATCATTGCGAATGCGACGAGTGCCGCAAAAAAGATGTCTCCGACTGGTATTTAATTCTGCTTAATGAAATCGACGCGATATTGACGGCGAGAAAATTAAACACGCATCTGGTGTTTATTGTGTATGTCGATACATTTTGGCGGGCGAAACAAACCAAGCTTTTGAATACCAAACGCTTCACCATGCTCTACGCGCCGATCAGCCGCCTCTATACAGAAACGTATCATGAAGACGCGGATACCGGCAAGGTTGTTCCCTTTAACCTGAACCACAATACGCTTCCCCAGGGCATGGCAGAATGTCTGGGTTACTTGGATGAATGGAAAAAAGTCTGGCCGGGCGATTGTTTCTGCTATGAATATCATTTTTGGCTGCATCAGTATTATGATCCCAGCGGCATGTACCTGGCACAGCTGCTTTACCGGGATATCACCGGACTAAAAAAGCACGGGCTCAACGGCATCGTCGAAGACGGATCTCAACGCAGCTTTTTCCCGACGGGCTTTCCGTTCTATGTCTATGGCGAGACCTTGTTTGACGCTTCTGTCAGCTATGAAACATTGAAAGAAGACTATTTCAGCCACGCTTTCGGAGAAAAATGGCGCGAAGTTGTCGCCTATCTGGAAAGCCTGCGGGATCGCCTTGATTTCGCCTATCTTTCCGGGCTATGTTCCGCGGACGAAAGCAAAGGCAAATATTACAATCCCCAATTTGCGCAAAAAGCAGCTGAGGTCAGCAAAATCACCGCCGATTTTGCCGCGGTCATTGCGGCAAACAAGAATCAAAGCAGCCGCGCCGCCTCGGTTTCCTGGCGATTGCTTGCCGAACACATACCTTTTGTCAACGGGATTGCCGAGATGGTCGAAAAGAAAGCGCTCGGAGATCAAATCGGCATGACGGCATCGGCTCAGAAACTCAAGAAAGAATTTTCGGAAAAAGAAATATACCTGGAACGCTATTATGATCAATATCTGTTCTGGCATGCTTTTTCAAGGTTTTTGAATGCATAATATTGGCCCAAATCATATAAAACAAAGGAGATTTTCAACATGAAAAACGAAACAGTACGTATTGCCATGATTTCAGCCAGCGGAATGGCTCATGCTCATATGGATTCCATCGTCAAGGATCCGAAGCTGGAGCTGGCGGCGATCTGCGATATCGATCAGGAAAAGCTGGCCAAAGCGGGAGAGCAATATGGCGTAACCGCTCTTTATACCGACTATAAAGAGATGCTCAAAGATGAAACCATCGATGCCGTTGTCGTTTGCACACCAGATCAGCTGCATAAGGAAATGACGATCAATGCCTTGGAGAGCGGGAAGCATGTCCTGTGTGAAAAACCGATGTCCCTGTCGCTCGACGATTGCCTCGAAATGATCGCTGCTGAAAAACGCACCGGGAAAAAATTAATGGTCGGCCAAATCTGCCGCTATACGCCGGGCTTCATCGCCGCGAAAAAACTGGTGGACGAAGGCGCCATCGGCGAGCTCTTCTTTGTGGAAAGCGAATACGCGCATGATTACAGTAAAATCGGCGGCGCGGGGAATTGGCGCCGCACTCCGGAACGCCACGGATTCTTGGGCGGCGGCTGCCACGCGGTCGATCTGCTGCGCTGGATCGCGGGCAATCCGACAGAAGTATTTGCCTACGCGAACCGTAAAATGCTGACGGACTGGCCGGTTGACGACTGCACCATCTCAGTCATGAAATTCCCGAACAACGTGATCGGCAAAGTCTTCGTTTCCATCGGCTGCAAACGCGGATACACCATGCGCACCGTCCTTTATGGCTCTCGCGGAACGATCATCTGCGATAACACCTCGAAGGAATTGCAGCTGTTTCAGGTGACGGAAGATAAAGACGAGTTTACGACGCCGAAGATGATTCCGGTGCAGGTTAATAATCACAACACCTTTGGCGAACTGGACGAATTCGCTGATCTGATCAAAAACGATCTGCCGGTCAAAACAACCGGCCAGGAAGGCGCGTCAACAGTTGTCGCTTGCCTCGCCGCAGTAGAATCCGCAAGAATTGATGCCCCGGTTAAAATCAACTATAATTTTTAATGCCGGATTTTACGTTTAAATGATTTGATCTATAAATTTACGCATTGTTATTAATGAACGGCGCCGGCCTCCTCGATTCTGAAGAGGCCGGCGCCTTACATCACGAAAAGGAGCAGGCGCATGAGTTATTTTTCCATGGAATATCTTGGTTTTCATCAAATCGCCTACGCCCATGCCTTGACGGTCGTTGATTACCATTTTTCCTTTTCTACCGCCGGATTCGGAATCTATCGCGCGCCTGAAAGCGAAACCTCCGGTGTGATCGAGATCGGATATGTCGTCAAGAATCCGTTGGTCATTGAGAATCACACATCAGGCGAATGCTATACCGCCGAAGAAGGCGATGTTTTTATTTTTCCTCCAAATCACAATATTTCTGTTCATTCAAAAAACAGCGGCGAACACAAACATATCACATCGGAGTATATGATTGACGCGCGTGTAGCGGTGCATCGCTGGAACGACATTACTGAAGTAAACGATTCATCCTCCGGCAAACAGATCGCGCTGCCCTATCTCATCCCCGCCTCAGCCGCCGGTCACTTGATTGCGAACCAGATTCGCAAGGTAGCGGCCGATCAGACCTTGTTGATTAAAAAAAGCTACTTTAAGCAGGCTGCAGATTTCTGTTCTTTGATTGAAGCGCTGCGGAAAGCATCCGATCCGATTGAACAAACCCATTCAAACCGAACCCTTAAATATAAAACAAGCTGCAAAAAGGCAGAGGAATATATTGAACACAATATTTTACAACACATTCGGATCCAGGAGATCGCGGACGCGGTGGGGATCAGTAAAAATTACTTGATTAATATCTTCCCTAAATATAAAGGCATCGGGCTGACAGAATACATCAACCGCGTGAAATTGAACCGCATGCTGTTGATGATGACCCGTTACGGGTACTCCATGAAACAAGCCTGCGAATGCGTCGGGTATAACGATGTCAACTATGTCAGCCGCATTTTTCCGAAATACTACGGCGTACCGCTGCGGGAATATTGCCGGATGACCTATCAAAAGGTTGCTAAAGATGATCTATAAGTCGAGAAATGAAAGGAAGTAACGTCTATGATTCGTTGCGCATTTTATGAAAAAGAGATTACGCCGCCTCTCGGCAGCGAGATACCTGGCTACTATGCAAAACGCGTCAGCACCGGCGTTATGGATCGATTGTATGTAAAAGCGGTCGTCTTTGATGACGGATCCGCGCAAACGGCGCTTATCGCCGTCGACGCCGTAGAGCTGCCCGCTAAAATTTATAACGCCATATCCACGCGGATTCAGGAAGCGGTTGGCATCGCCCCCGCCCATATTGCCGTATGCGCGACTCATACCCATCTCGGCGTCCCTGCCGGCGAACCGATCGGATCGGCTGAAGATACTGAATTTATGTCGCTCTTATGCAAACTCGCGGCAGACTGTGTGATTCTGGCGCAGCAGAAGCTTCAGCCCTGCTCCCTCTGTTTTGGAACCGGACAGGCGGACGGCATCTCCTTCAACCGCGATTATGTCATGAGCGACGGCTCTGTCTGCACTAATCCCGGAAAATCAACCGGCACGATCGTCCGGCCCTATGCGGAAAACGACCCGGAACTGCCGCTCTTGGTTGCCAAGGATGAGAACGGAAAACCGCTGGGCGCCTTACTCAGCTTTGCCTGCCACCAGGACTGTATCGGCGGAACCAAATTCAGCGGCGATTACTCCTCTGAGCTTTCCCGTCAGCTTAAGACGCAATTCGGCGAAGATTTTGTATCGATTTATGTCGCCGGCGCCAGCGGAGACATCAATCATATCAACCCCATAGCTGGTTCCGCCTCCAATTATCAGATGATGGGGCGAAAACTGGCGGCCGAAGCGACCCGAATCATCGAACAGGATCATACCCCGGTCGCCGGCAGCCGCGTTCAATGCCGAAAAGAAGACGTCGTCTGCGCCTACCGCCACGCAACCCCCGATGAAATAGCCAAAGCGGAATACATTGTGGCGGCCAAACAAGCTGATCCCCATACCATGCTGGGCAGTCTGATGTCCGAGCTGCTGCTGGATTATGAAAAGAAAATGGATAAGCAAGGACTAAAAAGCGGCGCGCTGCCGATTCAGGTCATGTCGGTCGGCGAATTGTTTATTTTTGCGCTGCCGGGCGAGCTCTACCATCAATTCGGCGAAAAAATCAAGCAGAACTGCCCTAGCCGAAAATGTCTGATCGCAACACTGTCCAACGGCGCGTTCGGCTACATCCCGGTGCCCGAGCTATTCGGCACCTGCGCTTATCCGGTTCAACTCTGTGAAGGCAGCTTCTGGGAACCCTCTGCCGGCAATGCGATCACCGATCGCGCCATAGCGCTGGCTGCTGAACTGCGCGGCTGAAAACTATTGGGACGGGGCCTGGTTGATGAATCAATTTTCGTCGTGTCCTCGGTCTTCGACCTGCGGAGCTCCTCAGATTGATTCATCAACCAGGCGATAATATAGAGTGTAGTTGAGAGGGAATTTGTGAGTTGGTTGTTTTGCCAAATGGGTTTTAGCGAAACCTAAAGTTCTAGTTTTTAGTGCCTGAAAGCCCTTCCGGATACGAGTTAAGGCCGTTAGGCCGCAGGGTCGAGTATCCAGAAGGGTTTTCAGGCATCTAGTCGAGCAATAGAAAGATTGCATAAGACATCTTGGCATATCCCTGGCTGGGTGAGTATAATAAGAAAAGATCGTTTATACTCATATTAAACATATTGTGGTTGTACAGATGCAGGATTCCGGGGGGATATCATGAAACGTAATTCTTTGTCGGAAAAGTTTGATATGGCTAAAAGCCCGATCCGTCAACGCTGGTACTTGAGGCCGTTAACCTGGGCAGGCAGTTTTCCGGAAATCTGGGCGCGACATTTGAGAATTGACCGGCATGGTGTTGATGATTTAAAACCGCCCTATCTATTGCTATGCACACATATGTCCTTTATGGATTTTAAAGTGACAACAGCCGCCATATTCCCTCACCGCGCCAACTATGTTGTCGCCATCGACGGATTTATCGGCCGTGAATGGCTGCTGCGCAATGTCGGTGCGATCTGCAAGCGTAAATTTACCAATGATATCACCTTGGTCAGGCAAATTAAGCGAGTCATCGAAAGAGGCGACATTCTGGCGTTGTATCCGGAAGCCCGCTATTCTCTTGCCGGCACGACAGCCGTCCTGCCCGATTCGCTGGGAAAATTGGTGCGCATTCTTGGTGTTCCCGTTGCGGTCCTCAACATGCACGGCAATTATCTTAATTCACCCTGCTGGAACCTGAAGAAACGTAAAATACCGATTGCCGCCGATTTTACGAAAATATTGACGGCTGAAGAAACCCGTAATCTGGCGGTTGATGAAATCAACAACCGAATTCGTAAAGCATTTGTTTACGATGAGTATAAATGGCAGATAGAAAACAAGGTCCGTATTAATTGCAAGGATTATGCCAAAGGTCTGCATAAGGTCCTTTATCAATGTCCGCACTGTAAAACCGAATTCCAGATGGATTCCGCAGGGAATAAACTGTGGTGCAACCATTGTAAAAAGGAATGGATCTTGACTGAACTGGGCAGGCTGAAAGCTGCCGACGGCGAAACCGAATTCGAACATATTCCGGATTGGTATGAGTTTCAGCGGCTTGAAGTTCGGCGTCAAATTAAGGAAGGAACTTATGAGGTCAAGGACGAGGTTGATGTCGATGCCCTGCCCAACGCAAAGGGCTATATCAATTTAGGGCGCGGCCGTTTGGTACACAATCTGGAGGGCTTCAAACTGGATGTCAAAAACGGGCTGCTTAAACTGGAGAAAACGCCAGCCAGCATGTATTCATGCCATATCGAGTATGATTATGACCAACGTGGCGACTGCATTGATCTTTCGACCTTGATGGACACTTATTATATCTATCCCATGAGTCTGCATTGTTGTGTCACAAAGATAGCGCTGGCGACAGAAGAGTTATTCTCCTTTCATCAAAACCAGGCAGCCCGTTCGGTTTGAACGAGTCCGGTACCGGCATCGGCAAGGCCGGAACTGCCGGAGGGCATATGTTATACTGATCATAAGCCCGGCAGCATGATGAACCGAGGAGCATGATGAACCAAGGAGCATGATGAACCAAGGAGGCATATCTGATGAATTTTGATATTTTGCATCCCGCAGACCAGATCGTGATGATTATGGAACGTATTTATAAATACGGCATGACCACGACTTCAGGCGGCAATCTCTCCATTATGGATGACAACGGCGATATCTGGATCAGCCCGGCCGGCATCGATAAAGGATCGCTGACCCGAAAAGACATAATCTGTGTCAAGGCCGACGGCAGCATCCAAGGCAATTATGCGCCTTCGAGCGAGCTGCCGTTCCATCAAAAGGTATATCGGATGAGGCCGGACATCAAGGCGGTTTTACACGCCCATCCGCCGGCTTTGGTCGCATTCAGCATTGTCCGCCGGATACCCGACACGTTGCTGATCCCCAATGTCCATCAGGTTTGCGGCCGAATCGGCTTGGCAAAATACGGTTTGCCCGGAAGTACCGAGTTGGGCGATAAAATCGCCTGTGAATTCGAGAAAGGTTTGAATACCGTCATTTTGGAAAACCATGGCATTGTTGTCGGCAGTTCTACGCTTTTTAAAGCGTTCATGGCTTTCGAAACGCTCGATTTCTGCGCCAGATTGGAAATCGATGCCAGCCGCATCGGCAAACCGAAGGGATTATCCGCTGAAAAGGTCGAATTGTCAAAACAGAAGCAAAATGTCCAGATGGCCGAGTTTACACCGGGAGGGTACAGCAGTCAGGAGAAAGCGGTTCGCCGGGAGATGTGTTCATTGATTCACCGCGCCTATGACCAGCAGCTTTTTACCAGCACGCAGGGAACTTTTTCCCAGCGTCTGGACAGCCGGTCATTTTGCATCACGCCGTATGCGCTGGACCGCAAATATCTGAATCCGGAAGATCTGGTGCGCATTGACGACGACCGTCGGGAAGCCGGCAAGATACCCAGCCGTTCGGCGATTCTGCACAACCGCATTTATGAGAAAAATCCCCATGTCAACGCCATCATCATCGCCCATCCGCCGAATGTCATGGCCTTTGCCGTAACCGATGTCGAGCTTGATTCACGGACGATTCCGGAGAGCTATATCTTAATGCGCAATATACCCAAGCTGCCTTACGGGGTCAGCTTTATGCAGCCGGGCATGACGGCGGATGAATTATCGAAGAAAACGCCCATTCTGATGGTCGAGAATGACTGTCTGATTGTAACCGGCAGCAGTCTTCTCAATGCTTTCGACCGTCTGGAGGTCGCCGAATACAGCGCCAAAGCCATCATAGCCTCCCGGATTATCGGCAATATTGTTACGATCAACGATCAACAGATCAAGGATTTGGAAGTCGCTTTTAAACTGGATACCTGAACGGCCGGACTTCGGTTTTTACAAAGCAGTCAGGTTTAGACAAATCAACGGGTCAGACGGGGAGGACGGAGCATGTCGGCCGATCAGATTTCAAATACCGGCGCACCGCCCTTGCCGTCTGCTTGGGATGAGCCGGCCGGCCTGGCGGCGCCGCTGCTTATGCAGCCGATGCAGTACAATGACTTGCTGATAACTTTTCTTGAGGTTATCGGAGCCCGCCACGGCCGGGATTGGGTAGCCGGCAGCCACCGGCACCCCTGGTATGAGTTTAATTATATATCGGAAGGTTCTTTTTTAACCGAGATGGAAGGCCGGACCTTTCCGACCGGCCAAGGTTGTTTTTTTCTTATACCGCCGGGGGTTGCGCACAGCCACCGGCATGACGGTCACCAGGGCGACGACGGCTTCTGCATCCGCTGGCAGCTGGCTGAGGCCGACGGCCGCGCCGCCGCGCTTGGCCGGTCGGTTGCTGAAACGATTATCCACGATTTGTCCGTTTGCCGGCCCCGCAGCTTCATGTTTGCCGCCGATAAGCTTTTCGCCGATCTGGACGGGCAGTCGCCGGCAGAAATGGAAACGACGTTTATTCATTGGCTGACGGCAATCCGCCGCGCGCTCTGCCCGGACAGCCAAAGCCAAAAATCCATCACGATCCTGAGCGCGCATCGCAAGCTGGCCGAACAGGTGCTTCTATATTTGGACGCTTATTCGGCCAAAGCCTTGCAAGTGAATGAACTGGCCGATTCTATCGGATTCAGCTACCGCCATCTGGCCAGGATTTTCAAACAAGAAACCGGAACGACCATTGTCGGAAAATTGAACAGCATCCGCATGAACAAGGCTATCGATCTGCTGGTCAGAACGGATCTGCCGATTGAAACCATCAGCGATCTGGCCGGTTTCGGCACCGTATCTTACTTCTCAACCGTGTTTAAAAATACAACGCATTTGCAGCCGTCGCAATACCGCAAGGCGCATCGCCCGTCCCTGTCCTGAGCTTTTCGCAGTCGCTTCCGCTCCATGACCGGTTTCGGAAGCCGGTTGTCCTTATTACGCAAAATGACGGCAGAATCGTTTATTTACTTTAATGAAGCGTTTTCTATAATGGAAACTGCGAGGTGATTCCTTATGAAGATGCAAAAAAACGATTCCGACCGTCACACGATTCATCTGATCGGCAACGCGCATATCGACCCGGCGTGGCTATGGCGCTGGACCGACGGATTCAGCGAGGTTAAAGCGACATTCCGCGCCGCGCTGGATCGTCTTGCGGAGTATCCGGATTTTATTTTTACTTGCGCCGGCGCGTGCTATTATCGTTGGATCGAAGACAATTGTCCGGAAATGTTTGAGGAGATCAAACGCTATGTCGCCGCCGGCCGCTGGATTCCGGTCAACGGATGGTGGCTGCAGCCGGATTGCAACATCCCGTGCGGCGAATCTTTCGCCCGGCACGCTTTATATAGCCAGCGGTTTTATCTCGACCGGTTCGGCATGATTTGCGACACCGGCTATAATGTCGATTCGTTCGGCCACAACGGCATGCTGCCGCAGCTTCTTATGCAGAGCGGCATGAAATACTATGTGTTCATGCGGCCCGGCGATCAGGAGAAGGCAAATGTCCCGCCTTTATTCTGGTGGGAGAGCCGCGACGGCAGCCGGGTGCTGACCGCCAAAATCCGCCAGTCCTATACTCATGCCGACGCCGCGACCTTACCGGAAAAAGTCGGCGCGTTCTCTGCCGCAGCCGATGGGATAGATCACGATTTAATGCTTTTTTACGGAGTCGGCAATCACGGCGGCGGTCCGACTATCGCGTTACTGGATAAAATCAACGATCTGCAGAGTCAAGAGGACGGCAAAAACTTGATTTTCAGCTCTCCGCCGCAATATTTGCAGCAGATGGAAAAACAGAAGCTTTCTTTGCCGGTGATCCGAGACGACCTGCAGCAGCACGCTATCGGATGCTACAGCGCCAATCTGGGCATAAAGCAGTTGAACCGCCGCGCCGAACAGCGGCTGCTGAGCGCTGAACGCATCGACGCCCTGGCGCACATGGTTCTGCAAGCTCCCCTGCACACAGCCGATCTGGCCAAAGCCTGGGAAAAGGTTATGTTTTGCCAGTTTCACGATATTCTGGCCGGCTGCTGCATCAAAACCGTTTATGACGACGCCCGCGAAACCGTGGGTTATGCGTTATGCGCCGCCGGCGAGATCCAAAACGGCGCGGCGCAGCGTCTGTCCTGGGCTGTCGACACATTAGGCAGCGACCGCCTGCCGCGGTCCAAAGAGGAAGACTGGTGCCTGTGGGGTCTGGGCCGTAAAGGCACTCCGGTTGTCATCTTCAATCCGCTTCCCTTTCCGGCTTCCCGACCGGTGGAAGTCCGCGGCGTTTTTTCGAGTATCACCGATTCCGAGGGGAATTCTTTGGCAGTCCAGCGGGTGCGCAGTCTTGTCACCAACGGCGCGACCGACAAATGGAACACGCTTTTTATCGCCCCGCTTCCCGCTCTGGGCTACAAGACCTTCTGGCTGCACCGGGAAACTGCCGGTGCAGACGTCCCGACGGCGGCGCCCTGTTTGGAACCGGAGTCGCTTGGCTTGGAAATAACCAATGACGGAAAACGGCTGGCCAATTCACGGATAGAGCTGTTTTTGGATCCCGATCAAGGCTGCCTGGCAGAAATCCGCGACCGCAGCAGCGGCCAGGCATATACCGACGGTCCTTCGTCCGTGGCGCTGGTTATCGACGAAACCCACAGCGACACCTGGGGACATGGTCTGAAAGAATATCGCGATGTCATCGGCCGGTTCACCGGCGAGTCGCTGACGGTCACCGAGTGCGGCCCCGTACGGGCGGCTGTCCGGCTGACCGGCCGGTATCAGGCGTCGACGTTGATTCAGGACATCCTGATCTATGCCGACCGGCCGGATATCGAAATCCGCCTGAAAATCAACTGGCAGGAAAAACACAAGCTGCTTAAGCTTGAATTTCCGGTTAATGCCGATGCGGATCAGGTTGCCGCCGAAATTCCATATGGCTTCATTGAACGCAACATGGACGGCACAGAGCAGCCTATGCAGCAATGGGCGGATATCAGCGGCAGCCGCGGCGGTCTGGCTTTAATCAACAATTCCAGCTACGGCCTGGATTGCCGGGACCGCGTATTGCGCCAGACGATTTTACGCAGCCCGATCTACGCCGATCATTTTGGGGTACGGGATGAGACCTGCGAATTTATGGAGCAGGGCGAACACGAAGTCGGTTTCCTGCTCGTCCCGCACAGCGGCGGCCGTCTGACGGCCGAAATCCCGCAGAAGGCGGCGGCCTTCAATATGCCGCCGGTTGTCGTTTACGAAACTTATCATCAGGGTCCGCTGCCGCAGCAGATGACGGGAATTGAAATCCACCCCGCCTCGGTCATGGCTGCCGTATTGAAAGCGGCCGAAGACGGCCGGGGCATGATTCTCCGCTGTTACGAAACGCAAGGCCAAGCGGCGGAAGCCACCGTTACGCTGCCGGCACTCAATCGCTCCTGGACCGCCGCGTTCGGTCCGAACGAGATCAAAACCTTTTTGATTCCGGCCGATCTGAACGAGGGAATCGCCGAAATCAATTTTCTTGAGCAATAAAGCCGCGCAAACCATTTAAGCCGGTTTATAAGCGCGTTACGATCAGATTGCCCGATTCGTAACGACGCAGGCCGCGGTAAAAGAAAACGTAAGCCATGGCCAGATACAGCAGGGTGGCTGCCAACAGCACAAGAAACAGCCACCCTTCAAAGTATCGGGCCAGACGTAAGGGTACATGAACCATCCAGATGGCGGGAATAGCCGTTGCCATCAGCACCTGAACCGCGCCCGGGTAAATGCCTTGCGGATAAATGCAGAAATTGACCACAAACTCCAGCGCCATGCTGCCGGCAAACGAGGCGTTGCCGAAGTAGAAAGTCAGCGTATGCGCCGTCACGGCCACAGCCGTCATCATAAGGCCGCCCAGAATCATGGCGCAAATGAACATCAGCCAGGCGCGGATATCGCCGCCCTGGGTCAATCCGAGTAAAATAAAGCCATAGAGCAGATCTCCCCAGGCGCTGAGCGCCGTTTTGGCACATAAGAGGCTGACCAGAATATTTTTCGGCTGCAACAGAAAGGTGTCCAGTTCGCCGGATATAATCAGGCGGGTTATCTGGTTCATATTGGCAAAGAGAATATTTGAAGCGCCAAAAGCGGACGAAGTAGCCGACCAGATAAACATCACATCCCGAAAATTATAACCGCCGATTGTGCCTTGGATCTGATTGAAGGCGACCCACCAGAAAAAGACAAAAGCGCTGTTCGACAAGGCCATGCCGAAGGCCTGCATAAAAAACGCCGAGCGATACTCCATGGCCGACGCCAGATTGACTTTGAAGTAAAGGCCGATCAGACTGATCATCGCTTTAACTTTTCGTAACATTTTCAGCCGCTCCCTCCCCTGTGGCTATCCTGCCACAAACCTTTCGGCTATATGTCATATCATATTGTTCCGGTCAGCCGCCGTTTGCCTGAATGTTTTTAACCCCTTGCCGGTACATCCATAAACAGAGGCCGATCGATACGACGGTCCAGAATAACTGACGTCCGACGACCGGCCAAAACTGCTCCCAGGAAAACGCGACCAGCAGCCGCGCCGGCGCCCAGGCGACATAGGGAAACGGCAGCCAGCGGGCGATTTTCTGCAGCCAGTCCGGCAAAAATTCCAAAGGTATGAACATGCCCAGCATAAAAACCAGTTTTTGATAAATCAAGAAAAAAGCCTGGTTGTCTTCCAGCCTGAAGGCGGTCAAGCCCAAGCACATTTGCAAAAAGAAATTGATCATCAAACCCAGGAAGCCCGACAACAGACCCAGCGGCAGATATGCCGGCTGCCAATTCGGCAGTGGGCCGACCATCAATAAGCCGAGCGCTGCGGCCAGAATGCCGAAAGTCAGCAGATTAAAGGCCATACTACCCAGTGCGCCGGAAAATTGGTAAAAGACATAATGATAAGGACGATTGAGCTGGTATGCCAGAGCGCCGGTTTTTATGTCTTCATTCATTTGACTGAAAACCGAGGTGCGGCAGCCAAAAACCAGCAGCTCCGTAATGCACAGATACCAAACCACCTGAATCAAGGTATAGCCGCCGACTTCACCGCTTTGATAAATCGCTTGCCAGAGGCTGAAGAAAACAAAGATGAATAAGGCATAGAAAAAACAACTGGCAATCAGGTTGCCGCGATATATAAATGAACTATGCCAGTTCATCTTCGCCACGGCGCCATACAGGCCGGCTTTTTCCCAAAACGTCGCGGTCATGTGCAGGACCTCTCTTCCTTCCGGCGTGAAAAGATCGTGCCGATGATTTCTTCCATAGGCGGATTTTCGACGGTAATATCGGCCACGGTGCCTTTTTGCACCAGCCAGGCCATGACCTCGCCGATCGGCCGCATTCTGGTATCGACTGAAATCCGCGAACCGTAGCCGCCGGTTTTTTCCAGAGTTACGCCCGGCAGCGCTTCCAAGGTGCATGGTTCGGCAAAGCGCACAGCAATAATTTTCCGGTTCAGATAGTCGTATTTCAACGTTTTAACCGGCCGGTCCAGAACAATCTGTCCGTTGTCGATCACAACGGCGCGCCGGCAGACCTGTTCGACATCGCCCGCGTCGTGGCTGGTCAGGAAGACGGTGGTTCCCTTTTCCCGATTCAAGCTGATGATCAACTCCCGGATACTTTGTTTAACCACCACGTCCAGTCCGATTGTCGGTTCGTCGAGGAAAAGAATCTGAGGTTCGTGCAGTAAAGATGCCGCCACTTCGCAGCGGATACGCTGCCCCAAAGACATTTTGCGTACCGGAACATCCAGGAGGCTGCCCAAATCGAAGCGCTCGGTTAAATCGGCTATCCGTTTTCGCAAAACGGCGCGGTCGACATCATAAATGCGGCCCAGCAAAGCAAAACTGTCGGTCGGCGGCAGATGAAACCAAAGCTGTGATTTTTGACCGAAAACCGTACCGATCTGGTAAGCCAACAAGCTGCGCTCCTTAACCGGATCCAGCCCCAAAACCCGTATAGTTCCACTATTCGGGCGCAAGATGCCGGTCAGCATTTTTATGGTCGTCGATTTGCCGGCGCCATTTGGCCCGATAAAAGCCAGGATTTCACCGCGCTGAACGCTTAAGTCGATCGATCGGACAGCCGTGATATCGCGGTAAACCGGATGAATCAGAGCGCGAATGCTGGCCGACAGGCCTTCTTCCTTGACCCGGGTCCGATAAGTTTTACTGAGTCCCTCTGCTTCAATCGCCTGCATAATCCAGTCCTCCCGGCATTATTTGCCATGAATTAAACCATCCGGTTATAAAAAAACGAACCGCGTTGATGCCAAACATCGCCGCGGTCCGCTATAAATCCCCGATCGCACCGATGCTGAAAACATCGGCAGTCCACACGGTTCAGTGCGGGCTGCCGCCGGTAACCATAATGTGCTTTTGACAAAAAAGCATCGGCATATAACCAGCGGCCTTCTCTCGTATAGAATATTTTCATAAAGTATAGATGAGAGCCAGATGCCTGTCAATAGGAAATATGAGCGCTTTGATGACCGGTATTTTGATTATTGTGTATTTTACATTGAGATGATATCATGATATAAAATGCAGAACGATGTTCTGTAATATAGAACGCAGGTGACTGACCAGCATATGAGTCAAGATGAAATCAAAAATAAATCATTAAAAAAAGCCTTGGACATCCTACGTTGTTTTACAGAAAAGCCGACTTGGGGGATTACGGAAATCAGTGAACGGCTTGATCTGTATAAAAGCAATGTGTACGATATTATGACTACCTTAAAGGCTATGGACTATCTGGAGAAAGATGGCGAATCAGAACGGTATAAACTGGGGATGCAGGTATTTGCCCTGAGCAGAGCGATGGGGGATTCCTTCTCAATTATAAAAATTGCGTTGCCCTATATGCAGGAACTGGCTAACATAACCGACGAGAGAGTCTATCTGGCCATACCGCATAGCAGTGAAGTGGTTTATCTGGAAGCCACATACCCGGCTGAATCTGTAAATTTGATGCGTTCAATATTAGGTGAACATGCCGAGATGTATTGCACAGGCATAGGAAAAGCCATGTTGGCGTACTTTCCGCAAAATGTTATTGAAGCGTATTTGAAGCGCAAGTTGATTTCTTACACGGATCATACGATTACTGAAACGGAAAAACTCAGGAAAGAATTAGGCGTTACAAAGCAAAGAGGATATGCCATTGATGATATGGAACATGAATTTGGCGTGAAATGTGTGGCAATGCCGATCTTTGACCCATTGCGAAAGGTATATGCAGCAATGAGCATCAGCGGTCCGGCTGTCAATTTTTCCGAGAAAAAAATTAAGGAATGGGCGTTGCTGATGAAGGCGTATATTGCGAAAATAGAGAACAGGTTATAAATCATGTTGCCTTAAGTTCTAAAACTCCGGTAAAAATACAAAACAAGCAGAATGTCGTTCTGCAATAAGAATGGAGAATATACATGCAATTGATTATGAAAAAATGTCCAAGTTCAATGTGCCATGCATCTACGGTTTTGAAAATAGACGACGGCCAGTTGCTTATCGCATGGTTTGGCGGTCATGTTGAAGGCAGCAGCGACGTAGCTATTTGGATAGCAAAGAAAACGCAGGATGGTTTTCAGGATCCGCAAATGATCGCGCAGTCTAATGAAGCTCATTGGAATCCGGTACTTTTTCGATTCAATGATTCAAGAATCGTTTTATTTTACAAGGTAGGCAATGCTATCCCAACGTGGCGAACGATGTGCCGAATATCTGATGATAACGGAGAAAGCTTTGGCGAAGAACAGGAATTAATTCCAGGAGATGAAGGCGGCCGAGGTCCTGTAAAGAATAAGCCGATTCGCTTGAAAAACGGTAGGATTCTCGCTCCCGCTTCCACAGAACAGGGAATATGGAAAGCCTTTGCCGACATTTCTGATGATGAAGGAAAGACATGGCGCAAATCCAACGAAGTCTTTATTGATAATTTTTGTTTTCATGACGGAGAACGAGCGGCTGAAAAAGGAGCCGGCGACATGCCTGTAAGTGAACAATCTTTTTATAGACGGGGCGTTATTCAACCGACTCTTTGGGAAGGAAAAGAAAAAGGGCAGGTGCATATGCTTCTTCGAAGCACAGAAGGGCGAATTTACCGCAGTGATTCTGCCGACTACGGGGAAACCTGGACCACTGCCTATCCAACAGAATTGCCGAACAATAACAGCGGCATTGATCTGGTGCAGTCTTCGGAAGGAATTTTGTATTTGATATACAATCCGGTAGAAACCAACTGGGGTCCAAGGACGCCGATTTCACTAGCGGTGTCCGAAGACGATGGGAAAACATGGAATAAAGTTCAAGACTTAAGCGGCGAAGAAGGCGAATTTTCGTATCCTGCCATTATAGCCGATGACGATTTTTTATATATAACTTACACATTCAAAAGACAGAATATCGCCTTCTGGAAGATAAAATTATTGAGCGGAAAATAACCGTCCGAGCATCACATCGGTATATTCATTGATATATAAAATTTCCTGTCGCCGGACGTCTGTGTAAAAGAGTCGGATAAACCGCGTATAGCTCCCTGTTTTCAGACCTTACAGGCTATTCAAGAGGCTTATTTTGTTGTATAATTTTCGCTAGGAAATACGTAAAGGATACGGCTTACATGTAAGGTGACAAGGTTCTTCTTGAGCTGCTTGAGCTGCAAAAACGAATGTCTGAAGTATTGCTAAGTCTGAAAGAAAGAGAACAGAGAAAATGAAAGCGATTGTGAATGGCAAACTGGTATTTCCAGAGCGGATCATTGACGGTAATCTTCTGATTGAGGATGGGAGAATTGTTGCTTCCGGAAAGATTGATGTCCCCGAGATCGCAGAGATCATTGATGCCAAGGGCCTATACGTAGGACCGGGCTTTATTGATCAGCACTCCCACGGCTATCAGCGGTGTCTGGAAGGTGTATCTGTCAATACGGATCCCGGTGCAGCAGCTATGGGACATCTGATGCATGGAACAACCTCCTATGTTCCTTCATCCGACTATGGAGATTCCGAGGAAGTCCATATCAAAATGATCGAGCGCTGCATTCGTGAGATAGAGAATAATCCCGATACTTCCATTATAGGTATTCATCTGGAGGGACCGTATATCAACAAAAAATACGGTTCTTGCCCGGAAAACGCCATGGAATACTCCGATGAGATCTGTGAGCGGCTGTTTGCTCTGGCGGCTCCGTATGTGCTGCAGTGTACCTACGCGCCGGAACTGAAGACTGCGCCCCGCTTGGAAGAAAAAATGCGGAAGTACCGCATTCATCCGGCTGTTGGCCATACAGAAGCAGGTGTTGAAGATCTGGAACGTGCAGTTGCCAACGGTGCAAATATTCTTACGCATCTGTTCGATGCAACCGGAAACTATCAGGGCATTGCGGAGGCTGCAAAGAGAACCCAGCATCCCCAGGAATGTGCCGCGGATATTGCACTGTCCATACCTGGAATATATTATGAACTGATCTGTGATACAAACGGCTTCCATGTTACAAAAACCAATGTTAATCTGGCGTACCGCGCAGCAGGAGAAGACCACATCGTGCTGATTTCCGATGCGTTCCTGGAACCGTCTGACGGCATGGGTAAGAATTTGGACCCCAACAGCGATGTGAATTATGATTTCAGAGGAACTCTGTCCGGCAGCCGTCTGACCCTTTCTAAGGCTGCACGGAACTTCAGAAAGTTTACCGGTGCAGATATCCGCGTAACCTTTAAGTGCGTATCCACCAATGCAGCTAAGGCTTTGGGAATTTACAATAAAGTCGGTTCCATCGAACCGGGTAGACTTGCAAATATCGTCTTTGTGGATAACGACTTCAATGTACAGAAAATTCTCTTCAAGGGAAAAGAAATCACAGAAGTCAGAGACTGAATATGAACAGATTTCCAGCAAGTAAGATGATCCGCTATCCTAATCATTTAGTCACAGGTTCTTATTTTTGACTCGCTTTTTAGGCTATCCGGTTCTTGTTACCTGGAAGTCACAACATTGTTAATATTCTCGACTTGCGTTTTAACCGTTAACTTGCTACTGTATTGGTAGCGCGCCGCTGGAATTTCAAACATCATCTTGCGCCGAATATTGGTTCTGGACCGAATGACTGCCTGAAGGCAGTCTGTTCCAGACATGGAAGGAAGCTATTACGCTCATGAAAAACCGAGGCTATTGGGTCTCGATTCCGATTGCGTGCATCATCTTGTTTTTTCTCCTGGCCTATTCACGGCAGTCAATCGACCTATTATCCAAACAGCCGATCCAATCCAACTCATCATTAACGGATCTGACTCACGCCGCCGCCCAGGTGGACGCAGACCGAGCCGAGGCCGGTTTGTATCCCGATTCAACGCTTAATCCTGCCGGAAGCTTGCCGTTCGTTTCTGAAAGCAGCATCGGCGATCCGGAATCATCAACAGCAGCCGCTGTATCTGCCGCCGAGCCAACGGAAACAGATCCGCCGGTATCTGCCGCGACAGCAGGACGGCAGTCCGCGGATCCGACGATGCCTGCAACGACGACCGCGCCGGCGGTAAATCAGACGACTGCGCCGACGCCGACAGCCGCTCCTACGTCAAAGCCGACCGCTGCGCCGACATCGAAACCCACGGCCGCGCCGACGCCGAAACCGACCGCAACACCCACGCCAAAACCGACGGCTGCGCCGACGCCGAAACCCACGGCTGCGCCGACGCCGACGGCAGCGGCCGCTGAACATTCAACGGCCTGGTGGATCAGCGAAATCATCCGCCTGACCAACGAAGTTCGCGTTGCCAACGGGCTGCCGGCATTTAAGGCGCCATCGACAGCATTAGCTAAAGCCGCAGCGACTCGCGGTACGGAATTGATAGAAACATACAGCCATTCTCGGCCGGACGGATCATCCTGTTTCACTGTTTTAAAAGAATTCAGCGTCCCCTGGTCGGCCGCCGGCGAGAATATCGCTATGGCCACCGCCGGATTCTGGTCTCCAGCCGATGTTGTCAACGCCTGGATGAATTCTGAAGGGCACCGGAAAAATATCCTCAGCACATCCTTTACCTCCATGGGAGCCGGATATGGCAGCGCCAACGGAAACGAATATTTCAGCCAGCTGTTTGTCGGATAAGCAGATAACCGGAAGGTTTACCGGGCATTTGTTTCCCGTTCGGCTTTCCGGTAGGCGCCGGGTGATTGGCCCAGATACTGCCGGAACAACCGGTTGAAGTGATTGATATTGTTGAA